>JAKVCU010000058.1:0-55280 GCA_022448955.1 Saprospiraceae bacterium | reverse complement strand
AAGGCAATCACCTCTAGAGAGTTCTATTGAAGATGCTTATGGTTATGGTCTATTTTTTGAACGTTACAATGGCTTGGATTACGTCTTCCATGATGGGGTAACTAGTGCGTTTAACAATACTTTCCTGAGGTTTCCCGATAAGAATATATCCATTATAGTCATGTCTAATAACCGAAATGTAATAGCTAATAATGTAGCGTGGCAGATTGCCTTTCAGCTTATAGACCTAGGAAAAGCAGTTTATCCAGCAAACCCAAGTAGGGTTGAGCAATTGTCAAGTATTCAAGATGTATTAGGAATTTATAAAAATGAGGATGGAACAATTATCCGTATTACTGAAAAAGATGGTGCTATTTATCGAGAAATGGATCAACGTAAACCTGTAAAATTGATTAATGAACAAGGCGCTTTATTTGAGTATGAAACGATTCAAGGTTTAAAAATGAACTTCACTAATATTGGCAAGGCAGAACAAAAGTTCACACTGTATATGTCTTCTCAAAGGCCAGGAACTTATCATAAAGTATCCGATTTAAATTCATGGAATCTGGATAAAAAGGAATTGAATGGCCATTTTTATAATGATGAAACTGGTACCCAAATCCTGATCAAGTTTGTTGATGATAATACTTATACTATCACTAAAAATGGAAGAGAAAGAGAGGCGGAGTTGATCTTTAAAGATTGTTTGAAGATGAACTCCTATGAAATTTACATCCAAAGAGATGTAGCCAATCGTGTGATAGGCTTGAGTGTTGATAATAAGAGGATCAGCAATGTAATATTTGAAAAATCTTAGATAAAGGCGTTATGCGAAGTTTCAACCGTTATGCGAAGTTTCAAACTTCGCATAACGGTTACTCTCATTATAAATAAACGTTACACTCATAGCCATTTAGCTTGATCAGTGGAGATTGATCATTAGCTCTTAGTGTTTTGCCTTTTACATCTAGTTGATCGCCTTTTTCTTTATAGTAAGCGTTCTGCAATTTTGATTCATCATATTCAAGCTTACCGTATTTCATGCTAGCATTGATTTGATAATCTATTCCATCTTGTAAATTCAATGTGGCATTGGTATACTTCCCATCAATATCTACCCCTTCAAATGGGCCAACAAAAGAACTAATTTGCAATTTATCTTCATAGCTCTTTAATTTCACTTTACTCTTCATCATTCCAAAAGTAAACTTGCCATATTTTGAATCAGCAACTAGACTATGAGCACTTTGTGCATCAAACTCATCTTCATAAGAGGACTCAAAAACAATATTGGCAACATCTGAAAATTTATAGTTACCGTATTTACTTTTGAATTGTAGGTTAGCTGCATTTAGTGCGGTGATATTACTTTCGTAAAGATCAAACAAGCCATCCTGTATATTGCCCAATTCAAAAGTAGTATACTTACTCCTAATCATAATACGGCTATCAGTACTGCCTATTTTTATTTTATCTTCATAAGAATCAATATCAATTGCACCTGCCACGCCTTCAAAGGTATGTTTGCCATATTTACTTCTTAAAGAAAGCTGATCACCCTTACCGGAGGTAATATCAGATTCATAAACATCAAAATATCCAGCTTTGTAAGAACCTATTTTGACTTTACTGTACTTTAAATCTAATTTGACATCTCTTACATTTGGTAAGCTTGCTCGACCACTATATAAATTTACGCGTATCGCTTCTGGCTGTACTTTTTCAGCGACTATTATTTCATCATATTTATTTTCTAAAAACAATTCTTCCATATTATTAGGTATAAAAAGCGAGCAACTGATTTCTAAGTCTCTCAGGTTTCTAACTTTTGTACCATCTTTAAAACGAATGGAAGATTTACCATTATTGGTATTCCAATTACTCGTTTCAAAATCAGTTTTTACGCGTAGCATACCATCTTGCTCTCTGGCATCTACATGGAAGTGGTTAAATACAGCTTGGAAGTCCTCATTATCCTTCGCTTTTACTGAGAGGGTAATCGCAATATATACCCTACCATCTGTAGATGGTTTGACATGTAAAGGACCATGACGATGAGCCATTTTAAGCAGACGGATATTAGAGAATTCTTTTTCAATTGTCTTTAATCGTTTTTCTTGTGCGTGACTTTGGAATGCCGTTGCGCAAAGCAGCAGCAAGATATTAAATAGCGATTTCCTTAGCACGATTTTCATATTTTTTAGTTTTTTCAATTTCATTAGATAATCTTTCTAGAATGCGAATTCTTTGTTCGTAATACCTGATCAGGGTATTGATCAATTGATCATTGCCTTTAAACTCAGGAACATCTTGTAGATATTCTAAGTGGATTTTTTCCAATAACGCTAATTCTTCAAAAAGGTCTGGATAATCTTTTTGATCTAACCTTTGTAGATCGATATCCTTCTCCTTTTGGGAAATAAGCTGCTGGTAATTTTCTTCTGTTTCTTTTAAGTGGGGGTAATATTCCGCTATATCGGGAATATCCTTTTGAGTAGTATTTGGCTGTAGCCAAAATAGACCTGCCGCCAGTACAATCATAGCAGCAATACTCCATTTCCAGTTGTTGCCTATATTGATTTGCCATCCGTTAGGCTTAACTTTTTGATCTTGCTCTAAATTTGTTTCCAGAGCAGCCCACATACGACTCACATCTACTCGCTCTACGCGATCTAAGTCCTTTCTACTTTCGTTAATTTTTTGCTCTAAATTCATTTGATCTTATTATTCAGCTAAGCGCTTAACTAGCTTTTTTTTTAATTGTTGTTGAAGCATATTCTTAGCTCTGCGATATTGCGTTTTGGAAGTAGATTCGGTGATATCTAGAATCTCTGCAATTTCCCTGTGACGATAGCCCTCTAGTTGGTAAAGAGAAAAGACGGTTCTACAACCATCTGGTAATGCTTTTATAGCTTCATGGATTTGTGTCGTACTCACTTGACTGTAATCTTGTTGTTCTTCTGCTACCTCTTCCACCCATTTGTCTTCTAATGATAGATAGCTAATTCTATTTTTTCGGATAAAATTTAATGCTGCATTGATGACGATGCGTTTGATCCAAGCTCCTATACTAGCGTCACCATGGAAGGCGTCCAACTTTTTGAATACATTTAAGAATGCTTCTTGCAAAACATCTTCTGCATCCATTTGATTGGGGATCATTCTGATCACAGTGTGATACATAGCTTGTGCATAACGACTATACAAGAGTCGTTGTGCATGTCTATCTTGAGCAATGCAACGTTTAATGAGCTGTCGATCTTCTTTTGAATAATATTCTGACATGCTGGGTGTTTTCTTCAATACTTTTGAAGGAGATGATTATTCGCAATAGTCCTGAATCAATTTTTCATACACATTTAAAGATACCTGCAAATTCAAAAGGTTGGAAAAAAGAAAAAAATTATCAAAAAAACAAAAATGTATTTACAAGGACATAAGGTATAAGTACTGCTTAAAAAACATGATTTTAAATAGGGCTGTGATAAAAATGTGATCTTTTTGAAACGACTTTGAAATACTTTGGAAACCCTTTTGTGTTATTTGTGATAAGTTGGGATAGCTAGAAATAACGGGGGTTGCAGCCTATTTGATTAGCTCGTATGTTTGTACTGGGCTTATGCAAAAAAACAGCTTTGCTGCACTATATTGAAAGAAAAAACAGGAATGTGATTTTCTGCTTTGCCTAGTAAACCAACGTATGAAGTGGGTAGTATATAGTCACTTTATATCTATTCAAAATTATTCCAAACTAAACAAAGTTTTATGCAAACCTTCTACAGAAGACAGCTGGAAGGCATGGGGAATCTATTCTCTAATGCTAAGCTGACGCTTTCTCTTTTACTTTTCGCTTTCTCTTTAATGCCATCTATGGTCAATGCACAATGTGTGGTTGAAGGTGGCGTAATATACACTGAAGATCCGACGACGATTTGTGCAAACGATGGGGAAGCAGATCCAATTGATGTAACAGTCATGAATTCAAGTGGTCAAAATGCAGCATGGATCATCACAGATGATGCGGGTAATATTTTGGCAATACCACCTGCACCTCCATTTGATTTGAATGGTGCTGGTGCTGGTTTATGCTTAATTTGGTACATGCGTTATGAAGACGGCTTAACAGGCTTGGCAACAGGAAATAATATAAGTGCATTGAATGGATGTTACGATTTATCGAATGAAATTGCAGTAGATCGTATGACTCGAAGAGGATGTACTGACTTATGCGAAGCAAGTCCTGCTTACATCACAACAAATGATCCAACAGAGATTTGTGCAGGTGATGGCGTGGGTGACCCTATTACTGTTGATGTATTTGGCGGATATGGCGATGATGCAGCATGGATCATTACAGATGACTTAGGAAATATTTTAGCATTACCACCAAGCCCTCCATTTGATTTAGATGGTGCTGGTGGTGGTGTATGTGAGATTTGGTATATGACTAATATTGGTGATGTAGATAATCTTGCTACTGCTTATAATCTTTCAGATTTAGAAGGTTGTTATGCACTTTCTAACCCAATTACAGTAGTACGTAATGGTGTTGATGGGGGTGTGATTTCAACAAATGACCCAACAGCAATTTGTGCAGGTGATGGCGTGGGTGATCCAATTGATGTAAATGTGGAAGGGGCACAAGGTTCAAATGCAGCTTGGTTAATCACTGATGAAGCAGGAAATATTTTAGCATTACCACCAAGCCCTCCATTTGATTTAGATGGTGCAGGTCCTGGTGTATGTTTGATTTGGTACTTACGTTATGAAGATGGTTTGACCGGTTTGGCAGCAGGTAATAATGCAGCAGATTTAGATGGATGTTTTGATCTTTCAAATGCCATTGCAGTGACCCGTAATGGTGTTGATGGGGGTGTGATTTCAACGAACGACCCAACAACGATTTGTGCAAACGATGGGGAGCCTGATCCAGTTCATGTTCATGTAAGTGGTTCAAGTGGTTCAAATGCAGCATGGGTGATTACAGATGACTTAGGTAATATTCTTGCTCTTCCAGCAGCTCCTCCATTCGATTTAAGCCCGGCAGGTCCTGGTGTATGTTTGATTTGGTACTTAGGATACGAAGATGGTTTGACTGGTTTAGCTACTGGTAATAATACAGCGGATTTAGCAGGATGTTATGACTTTTCTAATCCAATTGAAGTTATTCGTTTAGTAGGTCGTGATTGTTTCTGTACAGCTAATGGTGGATTTATCTCCACGGATGATCCAACGGAGATTTGTGCTGGCGATGGTATAGGTGATCCAATTTATGTTGATGTTGCAGCAGCCACAGGTCCTAATACAGCTTGGATCATTGCGGATGATGCGGGAAATATTTTAGCATTACCATCAGCGCCACCATTCGATTTAGAAGGGGCAGGCCCAGGCTTATGTTTAATTTATCATGTATCATATAATGATGACGTAACAGGTATTACCACTGGGAATACTATATCAGACATAGAAGGATGCTTCGATCTTTCTGATCCAATTGCAGTGACACGTAATGGGGTTGATGGAGGTATGATTTCAACAAACGACCCAACAGAGATTTGTACAGGTGATGGTGTGGGTGACCCGATTGATATTACTGTAAGTGGTTCTTATGGAGCAAATGGGGGATGGATTATTACAGATGATATGGGCACTATCTTAGCATTACCATCAGCGCCACCATTCGATTTGGAAGGTGCTGGCGCAGGAGTATGTTTGATTTGGTATATCCGCTATGAAGACGGCTTAATGGGTTTGTCAACAGGAAACAATGCTTTTGATTTAGAGGGATGTTTTGATCTTTCAAATGCAATTGCAGTGACCCGTAATGGTGTTGATGGGGGTGTGATTTCAACAAATGACCCAACGACGATTTGTGCAAACGATGGGGAAGCAGATCCAATCCATGTTAATGTAAGTGGTTCTAGTGGTTCGAATACAGCATGGGTAATTACAGATGATTTAGGAAATATCCTTGCTCTTCCAGTAGCACCTCCTTTTGATCTAAGTCCAGCAGGTCCTGGTGTATGTCTAATTTGGTATTTAGGTTACGAAGATGGTTTGACCGGTTTAGCTACTGGTAATAATACAGCTGATTTGGACGGATGTTTTGATCTTTCAAACGCAATTACAGTAACACGCTTAACAGGAGATGATTGCGAAGGCAGCGGAGGATCTATTGATGACAGAGGAAGAGGTTTGGCAGAGAGAACTAGTAGTATTGGTCCATCACTTGAAATATTTCCGAACCCAGTTTATAATCAAATTAACATAAATTACCAATTGACGACAAATGAAGGTATTTTAAGCATTTATAGTGCGAATGGTCGAGTGTTATTCGAACAAACCCTTTCAGACTCATTTGACAGCTTGAATATAGATTTGGCTTCTTATCCAACTGGATACTATTTTGTACGTTTCAAAGATGGTGTAAATGTAGTGACAAAGCGTATCGTAAAGATTGAAAAATAGTTTTGAATGCGTAAAATAGGATGAATAAACAAGAGTGGCTCCTTCTTGAGTATTCAAGAGGTGCCATTTTTTTCAAATTGATACAACCAAATCGAATTTCTCAAGGTCATTATAATACAATCCTTATTTAGAAAGAGTTTTCAAAAGCGAAAACCTCAAATTATTAGGCAAAAGACAAAATTACTAAAACATTTGTGTATAAATTTTCGTAATTTTAGTAAGGAAAGTATTGGAAATAAAAAAAATCAAGATTTTTGCATTTTCTTAACTTTCTGTAAGCCTATATTGAACAATATCTACTCTAAATTTAGAGTTCTAAGAATAACCGTTTTTTGATGTTGGCTTAAGTTTCATAAACTAGTGAGTGTAAAGTGGCAACTTCTTCGTAAGAGGGAGTTGCTTTTTTGTTTTACCCCTCCTGTCGGCATAGGGACAGCATTCACTTCATTTCTTATTTACATTTGGATGAAATGAAAGTGATAATCCTTAATCTATGGCCAATCATCCAAAAAACTTATTATAAGATTATCAGAAAGACGTTGTATTACCTAGTCATCAGGTGCTACATTTGGCATCAGGAAGCATAGTGCCATTAGCTTCTGATCGAATAGATCCTAATCAGGGTTCTCAATTCCTCTTTTGGTTGCAGCAAGGGCTAGTAAAAGTGGTCACCTTTGATGAATATGAAGGAGCAAGCATCAAGTTTTTAGTAAAATAGAAACAGTTTTTTGGAGAATTAGCTTTAGCAAAAGGTTTAAATGCCTGATTATTATGCTGTAGCCTTACAAGACAGCAAGATTAGCTGTTTCAACTTAAACTCCGTTCATAAATTAATGGAATAAGATGCTGATCTCAATCATGAAATGTTATTGCCCATCAGTAGTCGAATAGGACAATTAGGAGATAGGTTAGATCACCTGGCACACAAAGATTAAAAACAAGGATAGTTAAATTTATTCAGGGGTTTGCAAAGGAATTTGGCCATCAAATACAAGATCAATTAGTCATGGGTAACTTTTTAAAGAATAAAGAAATAGTCCCACTTACCTATACCTCCCGCCAAACAGTAAATGCTGTGATGAATCAGTTAAAACGTAGTGGACAAATTGAATTTAGTACTGATTATATTTTCTTGAAAAACCGTATTTTACAGTTAGTCTAGATAGGCGATGTCGCAATTGCGACATCGCATTACTCTTAAATTCTTCATCTTGTAGAAGAAGAAAAACTTAAATAGGAAACGAAAACAAACAATAATGTCGGGAAAACCAACTTTCAATGAATTAATTGATCCAATTAGATTATTGCACTTTTATGACTTAGAGGATCGTCAACCTACCCACGCTTTAGTTGAAAATACAGATCTTGTTGTTACCCGGTTTGATGATAGTTTTTCTGTCTTGTATGGTCGTTGCTTACATCGCGGAGCACTACTTTCAGATGGACATGTTGATGCACAAGACAATATTGTTTGTGGCGTTCATCAGTGGGATTATCGTCTGGAAACAGGCGTGAGTGCTTATAATAATGAAGAAGTACTGTACAAGTTTAGAGCGGTATTACATGAAGGGGATATTTATGTCGATCGAGCGGATGTTATTGCTTTTGAAGAAGTTCATCCTCAAGCTTTTAATCGCGATCAATATTTAGGTCAATATGCAGATACTCATCCAGAAAGTACAGAACCATATACCAACTACATAAAAGAACTCGCCCAGAATGGCTTAAAGAATGTTGGTCATCACGGTCCTTCTGCAGCTATGGGCGTTGATCGTAATACGCTTCCAAAGTGGGAAGATATTCAATTCTTACCGGCACAATTAGCCTCTCGTCCTTTATTAGACCATGAGGACGTTTCCACGAAAGTGGTCATAGGGCCAAGAGCCGCTAAACCATTAACTTTAGATATTCCATTGTTCGTTTCTGATATGTCATTTGGTGCGCTTTCGCGAGAAGCGAAAATAGCCTTATCTAAAGGTGCTCAAATGGCTGGAACAGGTATTTGTTCAGGAGAAGGAGGAATGTTGCCAGAAGAACAAGAGCATAATCAGCGTTATTTTTATGAATTGGCTTCCGCCAAATTTGGATTCAGTTGGGATAAAGTAGCTAAATCGCAGGCTTTTCATTTCAAAGGAGGGCAAGGTGCCAAAACAGGTACAGGGGGGCACTTACCAGGTAATAAAGTAACGAAAGAAATTGCAGCAGTAAGAGGTTTGAAAGTCGGGCAATCTGCGATTTCGCCAGCAACTTTTCCTGATTTGAAAACGGTGGCTGATTTTCAAGAAATTGCTAAAGAAGTGAGAATCGTAACGGGTGGTATACCAGTTGGTTTTAAAATAGCGGCTAGTCATATTGAAGCGGATATTGATTTTGCCCTAGCAGCAGGGGCTGATTATATTATCTTAGATGGCCGTGGTGGAGGAACAGGTGCAGCACCTACGGTGCTGCGTAATAACATTAATGTTCCGACAATTCCTGCTTTAGCAAGGGCTCGTCGTCACCTAGATAAAGTAGGGGCAAAAGATATTTCCCTCGTTATTACAGGAGGATTAAGAGTTGCAGAAGATTTTGCGAAAGCAATGATGCTTGGTGCAGATGCTGTGGCGGTATCTAATGCTGCTTTGCAAGCCATTGGTTGTTTGGGTATGCGTGCCTGTAATACTAATAACTGTCCTGTTGGAATTGCAAGCATGAAAGACCACCTTCGAGCTAGGCTCGAAATCGACAAATCTGCGAAGCAGTTATACAATTACTTCCATGCTACGGCTGAATTAATTCAGGTAATTGCAAGGGCCTGTGGCCATGCGGATGTAAATGATTTTGATTTTAATGATTTAAGTACCTATCATAGAGAAATACATTATTTGACGGGTATTCCGTATGCAGGCGTAATGCTTTAGTAAAGGCTGATTATTCCTTCTTTTTTATTAAAGAGATAGACATTCTTTGCTTCTAGGACAAAAATTGAGCTTTTAATGATTCATTAACGAATAGCACATACAAAATGGAAGAAGATAATATGATTTGGCATAAAGTACTCGAAAACCCTAATGATTTGCCGGAAGGCAGGGTAATGACGGTAACTGCAGAACATAAAACTTTCTGTTTGACCCATCATAAAGGTACCTTTGGATGCCTAGACAATAAATGTCCACACCAAGGAGGACCATTGGGGGAAGGTTCTATTGAAAATGGTTATCTGCGATGTCCTTGGCATGGTTGGGATTATGACCCCTTAACAGGAAAACCGCCTGGAGATTATGATGATGGCGTAGATGTATTTGAAGTAGATATTCGTAAAGATGGGGTATATATTGGAATTCCACAAGAGCCAGAGCATGAACCTACTGTTTCGGATGTAATGGTGGAAACGATGGTGAATTGGGGTGTGAATGTAGGGTTTGGTATGGTTGGTCACTCTAATTTAGGTTTAGCTGATGCTATTCGACGTCAAGAAGAAAAAGGAAATGTGCGTTTCTTTGGTATTCGTCATGAAGGAGCTGCCTCTTTTGCCGCCTCAGCTTATGGTAAGTTGATGGGGAAGCCTGCGTTTTGTTTTACGATAGCAGGGCCTGGCGCCACAAATTTGTATACAGGAATGTGGGATGCTCGAGTAGACAGAGCACCATTGTTGGCATTAACAGGTCAGGTAGCAACTCAAGTAGTTGGAACGGGGAATTTTCAAGAAGTAGATTTAGTAAGAGCATTTGATTCGGTCTCGGCATTTAATCACAGGGTTCAAAAAGATAGTCGCCATGCAGAATTGATGTCTTTGGCGATTAAGAGTTCGATTTTGAATAGAGATGTAGCACATTTGACTTTTCCTGATGAAATTCAAGAATTACCAGCAGTTGATGAAAAAGCACAATCATCTGAAGGAAGAATTACGAACCGACAGATTGCGCCACCTGCAGCGGATTTTGCGAAAGCAGCAGAGGTTCTGAAAAGTGCAAAACGTCCAGTGATTATCGTAGGACATGGTTCTCGATTCCATATGGATGAAATCATAGCACTAGCAGAAGAACTAGATTGTCCAGTGCTCACTACTTTTAAAGGGAAAGGCCAAATTCCTGATAGTCATCCATTGGCGGGTGGGGTATTAGGTAGAAGTGGAACGCCAATCGCTTCTTGGTTTATGAATGAAGCGGATGTGCTTTTAGTTTTAGGGGCATCATTTTCTAAGCATACAGGTATTACATCTAAGAAAAAGATTATTCAAGTTGATTTTGATCCGATGGTACTTGGGAAGTTCCACCATATTGATTGTCCATTATGGGGAGAAATTTCTGTAACTACAAAGATGCTCAGCGCCGCAATTGCAGGAAATCATCAATCTACTGATCAAAGAGATGAAATTGCAGCACGTTGGAAAATTTGGAAAGCAGAAAAAGCAAATCGTCTAGCAGATGATAAAGGTAATGGTGTAAGCTCGATTGCTATTTTTGAAGCCATGAATCGTAAGGCGCCAGAAGATGCAGTAATGTGTGTAGATGTAGGTAATAATGCGTACTCCTTCGGTCGATATTATGAAAGTAAATCGGGCAATACTTTTTTGATGTCAGGATATTTGGGGTCTATTGGATTTGCATTGCCAGCAGCTTTGGGTGCATGGACGGCGGTAGGAGATAAGCGTCCAATCGTTGCTGTAGCAGGAGATGGTGGTTTTGCACAGTATATGGCTGAGGTGACGACTGCTGTGAAATATAATATGAACATTACGATTATCATCTTGAATAATTCCGAATTAGGAAAGATATCTAAAGAACAAAGATCGGCAGAGTTAGATGTTTGGAAAACGAAACTGTCTAACCCAAGTTTTGCAGATTTTGCAAAATCTTGTGGGGCTTTAGGCTTTAGGGTAAGTAGTAAAGGAGAAGAATTGGACAATGTATTACAAAATGCGTTTGAGCATAATGGACCTGCATTGGTTGAGGTGATCGCAGATGTAAGTTTAATTTAAAATCTAAAATCATGATGGCTACTATTTTGGTCAATGCTCTTCTTTTTTATTTAGCAATAGGCGTATTATTTGCAATAGCCTTTGTCATTGTAGGGGTTGGGAAAATCGACGATGGTGCATTAGGTGCGCCTTGGTTTTTTCGGCTATTGATATTTCCGGGGGCGATAGCTTTCTGGCCGTATCTTTTAAGTAAATGGATAAAAGGAAATAATTATGATTAGGTCTTTACGAAAACGCCATTTGAATATTTGGCTGATTATTGCCGTATTTTTACCATTGGGCTTTATTGCAGCAGTATTAGCTACGCCTCAATCCTTGGATAATGGTGCTTTAGATGTTCCCGAAAAAGGTAAACTCCTTAAGCAAATGACCATGGACTGGGGCCCAGTTGAGTTGAGAGGGTTGCCCGATAGTTCACAGGTGATTCAATTTAAGGTGACCACAGCTATAAAAAATGCTGCTGTTGCAGTATACCTCGGTAAAAAGCCGATCGATCATCCAAGCTATGGTCAGTTTTTAAAGAAACTGGACTCGAGAGCTTTGTATGAAGCCAAACTAGATAAAACTTGGTTTGGAATGACTCCTCACTTATTATTTTATGATCCAATTAAGCAGGAAGTAGTTGCAAAGAGTTTTTGGTAGCATCTATTTTGAAAATATAGAAACGAAAAACCTATGAGTGTAAAATATGCTTCCATTTTATGGAATCGACAGAAGAAGCGCTACGATTTGGCTATGCTGATCTTGATGGTCATTTATCTAGCGACTTTCTCCGCTATTCAAGTTGTCTTTCATCCTAATATCACAGTGGATAGTTTGATCATTCGATCTACAGCAACGCTATCTTTTATCATGTTGCATATCATTTTGATTATTGGGCCATTAAGTCGTATTGATGAGCGGTTTTTGCCATTGTTATATAACAGACGTCACCTTGGTGTAACGATGTTCCTTGTGGCATTTGTCCATGGGATATTTAGTATGAATCTGTTTCACAACTTTGGAGCAGTTAACCCATTATTGTCGGTATTCACTTCGAATCCTAATTATGCATCTGTTTCTCAGTATCCTTTTCAGACACTAGGCTTTTTTGCTTTGTTGATCTTATTTTTGATGGCGGCAACGAGTCATGATTTTTGGTTGAAAAATCTGAGTCCGAAAATTTGGAAAACCTTACACATGCTGGTATACGTGGCTTATGCATTGATTGTGATGCATGTGGTATTAGGTGTTTTGCAGCAAGAAACTTCTCCTGTATTAGTCGGATTGATGGTATTAGGGATGTTGATGATCATCGGATTTCATTTGTGGGCAGGTGTTTTAGAAGGTAGGCGAGAAGCTGTTTTTTCAGCAAAGGAGAGTTTTATTAAGATCTGTAGAGTAGAAGAGATAGATGAAAATTGTGCTAAGGTGGTAATTGTTCAAGAAGAAAATATTGCCATTTTCAAATATGAAGGGAAAGTATCGGCGATCAACAATGTATGTAAACATCAGAATGGTCCATTAGGTGAAGGTAAAATGGTAGATGGGTGTATTACATGTCCATGGCATGGCTATCAATATTTGCCTGAAAATGGATGTTCACCAGCACCATTTACCGAAAAGGTGACCACTTATGATGTTAAGGTAGAAGATGGTTATGTATTTGTGAATCCAAACCCTCATCCAGAAGGAACGGCTGTAGAGCCAGCAACGATTTAAATTATGGCTAAAGAAAATTTTTATATTGGCTATTTGCCGAGTGCTCCAAAGCCTTTGAAGCGATTTTTGTCACGGTTTGTATGGCTTACGATCCCTATCCTTTTAGTATTTGCAGTAAGCTTGGTTCTTTACCAAAAGGATTATGTAACAAGTACTTTTGAAATTGGCCAATTGTCAACCATTGAAGGTATGCTGACTTATGAACCAGTGCCTATGCTAAAGGTTCCATTAGGAAAGAATGATCAAGGCAAAGAGCAGTACCAAAGTGTATTATTGGTTGATTTTGGAAAGAAAGGTGCTGAAGAAAGTCTTAGGAAAATAGAAGCAACACATGGTGCTCTAGAGGGCAAAAGTCTTACGCTAGAAGGGACTTTAATCTATTATGATGGAAAATCCCTCTTAGAAATGACCAAAAGCGAAAATGCATTTGTCAAAGTAGAAGGTGGTAGCTTAGCTAGTCAGACTAAGATTATCGGAAAAGTAAATCTAAGAGGAGAAATTGCTGATCCAAAATGTTATTTCGGCGTAATGAAACCGGGAGAGGGCAAACCTCACCGTTCTTGTGCAGCGCGTTGTATTGCAGGAGGGATTCCACCTGTTTTTAAAGTGGAACAAAACGGAACAGTAGATTATTACTTAGTCAAAGGGGCTGGAGGAAAAGCTATTTATGAAGAACTATTCTCCATTATAGCAGAGCGAGTTAGCTTAGAAGGTCAAGCATATCAAGTAGACGATTGGAAAGTGATCGAAATAGATGATTTAAGCGAAATAAAGCGATTATCTCAAGGAGGACTGCCTAATCCGCCGATGTGTTCGTTCTAGAGAAAAGTGCTAGTACGGCTTTGCTAAAGTAGATAGCGGAGCTAGCAAAGACGCTTCAAAAAGTACCAACAAATAGACGTTTAACAATTTCTATTCCACAATCTTCTAAAGCTGCAATAAAATCTTCATCACTGGTTACTTCCATAACACTATCGTCGATGAGGTTTTGTAAAAAGAAGGGATATAATAATTCGAATTCACCTTCTTCATCCATTAAGAATGCGAAGTATTCATCTGCATCAGCAATTTCTAGAGAATTTCCATTTTCCAATCCAAGTGTAAGAGAAAGGAGTAAAAAACTAAGTCTACTAAAAAGGTTATTCATAATGTGGTATATTAAAATTGAAACAATAGATTCTCTAAAGGTTTGCCTACTATATGCATGCGATGCAAAAAACGTTGCATGGCCACTCCATTTTTTTGAAAAACTTAGAAAGGGAGTTTATATATTTACCAAAAATGTTGAGTCGTGAAGAAATTACTTTATGCCGAAGAGCAGATTATGGATATTTGGTGGATGCGCTTAATTTTCTTATTTCCAAGTCTTTTAATATGGAGTATTCTAGTGTTTCAGATTTTAACAGGAACTAGCGATACTTCCAATTTTACTTTAGTTGCAATCGGTGTTTTAACATTAGGGTTGACACTTTTAATGTGGAATAGTAGGCTGAAAACAGATTATTATGAGGATAAGATAGTATTTCGGTTTTGGCCATTTCATTTAAAGGAAAAAGAAATTCTTTGGTCGGAGGTGAAAGCTATAAAAGTAGTGAAATACTCCCCTTTGCGTGATTACGGCGGCTGGGGCATTCGGATTGGTGTAAAAGGGAATGCATTTAATGTAAAGGGAAATTTGGGCGTTCTACTGGAAATGAAAAAGGGTAGGAGTACACTTTTTAGTACACAAGAACCAAAGGCTGTTTACGAGGCGCTAAAAGCGCTTAAAATGCCAGTTACCTATGAGATAGAATAAAAATCCCGAACCAACTAGTTCGGGATAATATAATTTTAATCTGAAGGGCAACTGTATAAATACAATTTATAACAATATACAATTCCCTGACACGATATTCAAGTTTTAGGAGCTAAAAGCACCAGAAAGATACTCTGCATTCATACGTGCGATATTCTCTACAGAAATACCTTTTGGACATTCTGCTTCGCATAGTCCGATGTTTGAACACATACCAAAGCCTTCCTTATCCATTTGTGCGACCATATTCTGAGCTCTCTTCTTCGCTTCTACCTGCCCTTGTGGCAACATGGCTAAGTGTGAAACTTTGGCAGATGTGAATAGCATCGCAGAAGCATTTGGGCAAGCTGCTACACAAGCACCACAACCAATACACGTTGCCGCATCAAATGCTGCTGAAGCCGTATCCTTTTCAATTGGAATAGCATTTGCATCTTGTGCTTGACCAGTGTTTATACTTACAAAACCACCAGCTTGGATAATACGATCAAAAGAAGAACGGTCTACCACTAAGTCTTTGATCACTGGGAATGCACTTGCGCGGAATGGCTCGATTGTAATCGTATCACCATCTTTAAATTTACGCATGTGTAACTGACAGGTAGTCGTTTTGGCTTGAGGACCATGTGGGTGGCCATCAATAACCATGCTACAAGTACCACAAATACCCTCGCGACAGTCGTGCTCAAAGGCAACAGGTGTTTTCTTTTGTTGAACTAGATCTTCATTCAAAACATCTAGCATTTCCAAGAAAGACATATGCTCTGTTACATTATCTAACTGATGCGTTTCAAATTTGCCACTACCAAACTCGCCGCCCTCTCTCCATATTTTTAATGTTAATTTCATTGTTCTATTATTTTGAAGGCCGAGGCCTTTTTAGTTAATGGTCCGCCGCAGGCGGATAGTTAATAGTTGTTTCTATTTAACAAACAACCAAGAACCAACAACTAATCACTATTTATACGAACGAGTTTTTAACTCAACATTCTCAAAAACAAGTTCTTCTTTATGCATAATTGGACCTTCTTCCCAGCTATTGTATTCCCAAGCAGCTACATAGGCGTAGTTTTCATCATCACGCTTGGCTTCACCTCCCTCTGTTTGGTATTCTTCACGGAAGTGACCACCACAAGACTCATTCCTATTTAATGCATCCATGATCATCGTTTCACCTAGTTCCATAAAGTCAGCTACACGAGTAGCTTTCTCTAATTCTGGGTTGAACTCATCAGCTGTACCTGGAACAAAGACATCTTTGTAGTATTCTTCGCGTAGTTCACGTACCATCTTTAATGCTGACTTTAATCCATCTGCATTACGAGACATTCCACAATAATCCCACATAATCTTTCCTAAACGGCGGTGGAAGCTTTCTACAGATTGATCACCTTTTACCGAAACCAATTTGTTCAAACGCTCTTTTACTGCATTTTCTGCTTCTGCAAATTCAGGAGAATTTGGATCAATATTTGGTGTGCGAATTTCGCCTGAAAGGAATTGACCAATAGTGTAAGGGATAACAAAGTAACCATCTGCCAATCCTTGCATTAATGCAGATGCACCCAAGCGGTTGGCACCGTGATCAGAGAAGTTAGCTTCCCCTAGTGCAAATAATCCAGGAACGTTAGTTTCTAAATTATAATCTACCCAAAGACCACCCATCGTGTAGTGAATGGCAGGGTAAATCTTCATCGGTGTTTTATATGGATTCTCACCAGTAATTTTCTCATACATTTCGAAAAGATTGCCATACTTCGCTTCTACCACGGCTGTACCAAGCTCTGTAATCTTTTCTTTACTTGGGTTTTTGATACCACTTGAAATAGCCTCTGACTTACCGTATCGCTCTATCGCTGCCGCAAAATCTAAGAACACCGCCAAACCAGTTGGAGCTACGCCAAGTCCTTCATCACAAGCTACTTTGGCTGCACGTGATGCTACATCACGAGGTACCAAATTACCAAAGGCCGGATATCTCCTTTCTAAATAGTAGTCTCTATCTCCTTCCGGAATATCTAATGCTGTTTTCTTTCCTTCTCGAATAGCCTTAGCATCTTCCTGCTTTGCAGGAACCCAAACACGGCCATCATTACGCAAAGACTCAGACATCAGAGTCAATTTTGATTGATAGTCTCCTGATACTGGAATACAAGTAGGGTGTATTTGGCAGTAACAAGGGTTTGCCATCAAGGCGCCACGACGCACCGCTCGCCAAGCTGCAGACTGCATGGCATTCGTAGATAAGTAATAAACATTACCATAGCCTCCTGTTGCCAAGACTACACAGTGTGCAGCATGACGCTCAATTTCACCCGTTAAAAGGTTGCGAGTGATAATACCTCTTGCTTTTCCATCCACTTTCACTAAGTCTAACATTTCATGGCGATTGTACATCTGTACATTACCCAAAGAAATCTGACGAGAAAGAGATTGGTAGGCACCAATTAATAACTGCTGCCCCGTCTGGCCTCTAGCATAGAAGGTACGACTTACCTGTACACCACCAAAAGAACGGTTCGCTAATAATCCACCGTATTCACGTGCGAAAGGTACACCTTGTGCTACCGCTTGGTCAATGATGTTACGACTTACTTCTGCCAAACGATAAACATTGGACTCACGAGAACGGTAATCACCACCTTTGATTGTATCATAAAATAAACGATAAACACTATCACCATCATTCTGATAGTTCTTAGCCGCATTGATGCCACCCTGAGCTGCGATACTATGCGCACGTCGTGGACTATCATGAAAAGTGAAACATTTTACATTATATCCTAATTCTCCAAGTGTAGAAGCAGCTGAAGCACCTGCAAGACCAGTCCCTACAACGATGACTTCAATCCTCCGTTTATTATTAGGAGCAACTAGATTCATAGTGGAACGGTATTGCGTCCACTTATCGGCTAACGGCCCTGAAGGTATATTTGAATTTAATTTTATAGACATGACAACTTGATTTATTGTTAAGACTTATTGACCAGGAATTACTTTAAAATCACTTAACGGATAAAAATCCATGTACATGAAAATTGGAATGATCGCAAATAATAACGGAACGAGAATAGAATAACCAATTCCTATACCCTTAATTATCCCATCATATTTCCCTGTTCGCAAACCTAATGTCTGAAAAGCAGATTGAAAACCATGTAATAAATGATAAGCCAGTACCACTTGTGCTAAAACATAAAAAATTACAATCCAAAGCTCTTGAAATCCTAATTCAACAATTTGGAAATACGTATATTGAGGATCATGGTCAAATTTGAACTGATACCAAAATTGACTCATATGAATGCCAATAAATATAAATAGGATAGAACCTAACAACATCATATTGCGACTGGTCCAGGTCGAGCCTGCTGTAGCTTTTACTGCGTATCTTTTGGTACCTCTTGCCTTTCGATTCTGAAAAGTAATCGTCAGGCCTTTAAAAGCATGAAGCAAAACAGCAAAGTATAGGCCGTATGCCACCACCTTAATCAACAAGTTTGTTTCCATTATCTCAGCATATTCATTAAAATTATGGCCGTTATCATTAATTAATAATTGTAAGTTCCCTGCAAGATGAACTACTAAAAAAAGGCAAAGGAAAAGCCCCGTAAGACTCATCAATAGTTTATTTCCTATAGATGATGTTAGAACTTTGGTTATCCAACTCATGTTTTTTGTTTTTTACGTTTTGTATTTTTGCAAATGATAAACAATAATATTCTGTTTAACCGTCTATCAAAACATCTTAATCCCTGTAAACCGTACAAAACTATAGTATTAAGGTCATTTGCCCAACACTTGTTCGGAACTTGTAGTTTTGTGCTTTTTATTTAGAATCAATACAAATTAGAAAATTGTAGATAGTGCAAAATTAACTATCTAATCTTTAAAAAAAGAGAATGGAAAAAGATACAGCAGTGAAATTTGAAAATTTTTTGAGCCGATTCCCTATTGTTAAACCACCATTTACCATTGGGGAAGATTCTCATCACACTTTTAGCAAGAAAAATGATCCACTTCAACAGTTAATGATCAATCAATTTATTCTACCTCATGAAGGTGGTATACAAGATGAGTATACAGAATATGTGCCATGTATAAAGATTCCAGATACCTATCAGTTTCATGCAGTTATTTATTGGAAGGCAGGCTTGATGGACTATCAATATGTTTTAATTACACTCACAGATAAAGGAGAGTTAATCGATAAACGGATCATTGCAGGAACTTTTTCTGATGGTCAAACGTTAACCACCTCAGTAGCCACTATGGATGAGGATTGGGTGATTGCGGTAGCTAGTGGCCAAGCTAACACTTCTTCTAGTCAATATGACGCTTCTTCCAGCCGTGCCTACAAACTAGAATTAATTCCAGACGGAACCATCGTTAATTACACTTCTGAGTAATTAAAATCTTATATTACTCATACCGAAAGTGGGAAATTTAATTGAACAAAACACATTTTAAGAAACTAAAATGAGTAAAAGAAAAGCAAAAGTGAAAGGAAAGAAGCTGACATCCGCTCAGCTAATAGGGGAAGTATTGCGACTTTTCAAAAGACACCCTAAAAAGCGCCTAAATGCCAAACAAGTTATTCGAAAACTAAAAATTGCCAATAACAAAGATTCTGTTGAGTACGCCATGGAAAAATTGGTTGAAGACAACCAATTAATCAATATGGGAGAACTGAAATTTAAGCTGAAAGTTCAGACGGGTGGTAAAGGCTCAGATCTTGGTATCCACGAGGGCCGTGTGGATATGACAAGAACAGGCTCTGCTTACGTCATCCTTGATGATATGGAAGATGATGTACACGTTGCAGCCAAATTTACGAATACTGCAATGAATCGCGATCGTGTAAAGGTGAGAGTATGGCTCCCAAGAGGTCGGCGCAAGCCAGAAGGAGAAATTGTCGAAGTCGTCGAACGTTCAACAGAACATTTCATCGGAACTATTTGGTACTATCCAAAATATGCACTGGTTGCATTAGATGGTTTGACTACAGAAGTTCAAGTAGATTTGGAGGCGACAAAAGGAGCCGAAGAAGAGGATAAGGTTGTTGTTCAAATTACTAAGTGGAAAAGTTCACGCTTCCGCAAACCAGAAGGAAAGATCACAGCGGTACTTGGAAAAGCTGGAACCAGTGATATCGAAATGAAGTCTATTTTGATCAAAAATGGTTTCAAACTAGATTTCCCAGAAGCTGTTTTGGCAGAATCCGAAGCGATTAGCGAAGCATTACCGCTAGAGGAAATTAAAAAGCGTAGAGATATGCGTGAGGTACCGACCTTCACCATTGATCCAGATGACGCAAAAGATTTTGATGATGCTTTATCTTTTCAATATCTTGATAATGGTAATCTCGAAATCGGCGTACACATCGCAGACGTAACGCATTATGTAAAAGAGGGAACACCGCTCGATAAAGAAGCATTTGATCGTTCTACTTCTGTTTACCTAGTCGATCGGGTACTTCCTATGCTTCCAGAAAAACTATCCAATAGGTTGTGCTCGCTACGACCCAACGAAGATAAATTTACCTTCTCTGCCGTATTTACCTTCGATAAAGATGACAAGATCATTGATCGCTGGTTTGGAAAAACAGTGACACATTCGAATCGTCGATTTACATACAATCAAGCACAAGAAGTCCTAGATTCAGGTAAAGGGGATTTTGCTGATGAGTTGAAAGTTGTTAATCGAATTGCACTGAAGTTAAGAAATAAGCGATTCAAAGAAGGGGCTATCAACTTTGAGACAGAAGAAGTGAAATTCCGATTAGATGAAAATGGCGTACCCGTTTCTGTTTTTGTAAAAGAACGAAAAGCAGCACATATGCTAATCGAGGACTTCATGCTGCTAGCCAATCGAGAAGTAGCTACTTATATTTCAAGATTAGGACAAAAGTATGAGGGGGAAGTACCTTATGTGTATCGAATTCACGATCAACCAGACCCAGAAAAAGTAGCTGAGTTTGCTCGCTTCGCTCGCGAAATGGGTATAGAACTCAAGATTGGTTCTTCAGAAGAGATTGCTCGCTCTTATAACCAATTAGTCCGAAAAGCATTAACAGATCCAAAACTGAAACTGCTAGAACCATTGGCCATCCGAACAATGGCAAAGGCAGCTTATTCTTCGGATAATATTGGCCATTATGGATTAGGTTTTGACAACTATTCGCATTTTACTTCTCCTATTCGTCGATACTCCGATGTGCTGGCACATCGGATTTTAGAGAAAAACCTAGCCTTGAAAGGACAACCTCATCGCGTAAAGAAATCTTACCTTGAAGAGCAATGTATTTACATTTCAAAGCAAGAAAGAAGAGCAACAGATTCTGAGCGTGAGTCCGTAAAGTATAAACAAGTAGAGTTTATGCAAAACCATGTAGGAGAACTTTTTAAAGGCCAAATCTCTGGAATTTTGGATCGGGGAATCTTCGTGGAGCTAAATGGCAATCGCTGCGAAGGCTTCATCCCTTTCGAAACCGTTAGTGAGCCTTTCGAAATAGCTCCAGGAAGATTGAAAGTTACTGGAAAATACAGTGGTGATGTTTATCGTATCGGCGATGAAATCACCGTTAAAATTATAAATGCCGATCTGGCTAGACGCCGAATTGAAATGGCTTGGATGCAAGGATAAGAGGTTAAAAAGGCACAATATTTTAATTAGTGTGCAAATAATTAGTGTATTAACTTTACTTAGTGTGGGATGTTCCTTAATTTTAGGTGTGAATAAAATTTTTACCTATCCAAATTAATTATACATGCCCATTTATCATAAACTAGGGAAGGTCCCTTCAAAAAGGCATACTATTTTTCGCCAACCCAATGGAGAATTGTATCATGAGCAATTATTCGGGACGATTGGCTTCGATGGTATGTCTTCGCTTTTATACCATGTGCATCCGCCCACACAGGTAAAAGAAATCCATGCGTCAGTAGATGTTTCTCCGAAAATTGCAGTGGAAAAGAATATGGCTGCTAGAAAATTAGTAGGCTTTGATGTGCCGCCTAAAGATGATTTCCTAGAGAGTAGATCAACCATGCTAGTGAATTCGGATATTCATATTGGTGTTGCCGCTCCTCGCCAATCCATGACGACTTATTTTTATAAAAATGCGGATGCTGATGAATTACTTTTTATTCATAAAGGTACAGGTCGGTTGAAGACGCCTTTCGGCAAAATTGAATTCGAATATGGAGATTATATTTTGATCCCTAGAGGAGTGATTTATCAAATCGAATTCGATACAGAAGACAACAGGATTTTATATGCTGAATCTTTCCTTCCTATTTATACGCCTAAGCGTTATAGAAATTGGTTTGGCCAATTGTTAGAGCATTCTCCATTCTGTGAAAGAGATTACAAGCTACCAGAAAATCTGGAAACGCATGATAAAACCGGTGATTTTATCATCAAAATTAAGAAACAAGGAACAATCACACCTTATATATATGCGGCACATCCATTCGATGTAATTGGGTGGGATGGTTATAACTTCCCTTATGGGTTTTCTATTCACAACTTTGAGCCAATTACAGGGCGTGTACATCAGCCACCACCCGTTCACCAAACCTTCGAAACGACTGCTTTTGTGGTATGTTCTTTCTGTCCTCGTTTGTATGATTACCATCCAAAAGCCATTCCGGCTCCTTATAATCATTCTAATATTGACTCTGACGAATTGTTATATTACGTAGATGGTGATTTTATGAGTAGAACGAATATTGGACCGGGCTATATGACCTTGCACCCAGGTGGCATCCCACACGGCCCACATCCAGGAACCTATGAAGGAAGTATCGGAAAGAAAGGTACAGAAGAGCTAGCCGTGATGATTGATACTTTTAAGCCACTAAAAGTTACAGAGAATGCTTTAAAAATTCAAAAGGGTGATTATTTTAGGTCTTGGATTCATGATTAAGGTATGTTTAAAGGGAGAATTAATGATTTGAGCCTGCCTGCCGGAAAAGGTAGGGTTTTGGCTAAGGATTCATGATGGAGCTTAGTGAGCTAAGTAATTGATCCAATCGGACACCATAGTTCTCAAAGCTTTGGTTTTCAGGCAGTAGAAAGTTTAAACATGAGCTAAGTATGAAGTAGATATCGCTTCATATGGAGACATGAATAAAAAAAATTCAAAAATAAAACCAAGTAATAAATGAACAAAGTAGTTGCAAATGCGACTGAAGCTGTCCAAGGCTTAAAAAGTGGTATGACCATTATGTTGGGCGGTTTTGGTTTGTGTGGTATTCCAGAAAACTGCATCGCAGAAATAACCAAGATGGATATCAAGAATTTGATTTGTATATCCAATAATGCAGGGGTGGATGATTTTGGCTTGGGTTTGCTTTTGCAAAAAAGACAAATCAGAAAAATGATTTCCTCTTATGTGGGAGAGAATGATGAATTCGAACGCCAAATGTTGAGTGGAGAACTAGAAGTTGAATTGATACCACAGGGAACTTTAGCGGCTCGTTGCTATATGACAGGGGCTGGAATTCCTGCTTTTTTCACACCAGCAGGTTATGGTACAGAAGTGGCAGAAGGAAAAGAAGTACGCTACTTTGATGGCAAACCACATATCATGGAGACCGCTTTTGATGCAGATTTTGCTATCGTAAAAGCATGGAAAGGAGACCGACATGGTAATTTGATGTATAAAGGTACTGCACGAAACTTCAATCCAGTGATGGCAATGGCTGGAAAAATTACAATTGCAGAAGTAGAAGAATTGGTAGAACCAGGTGAATTGGACCCTAACTTTATCCATACGCCAGGGGTATTTGTTCAGCGCATTTTCCAAGGTACAAATTATGAAAAGCGCATTGAGCAACGTACCGTTAGACCAAAATCTTAGAACTTGTTTGGAAAGTGGCGAAATAAGCCCGACTAATGAATTCCAAATAAGTGTTTAATTCAAGCTTTTATCCAATCAAAAGAAAAAAACATGCTAGATAAAAATGGAATCGCAAAGAGAATTGCCCAGGAATTAAGAGATGGGTGGTATGTTAATTTGGGTATTGGTATCCCTACCCTTATCGCTAATCATATTCCAGAGGGGATTAATGTAACCTTCCAATCAGAAAATGGTATTCTAGGTATGGGACCATTCCCTTTTGCAGGAGAGGAAGATGCAGATTTAATCAACGCAGGAAAGCAGACGATTACGGCATTGCCGGGTGCTGCCATTTTTGACTCCGCTACCAGTTTTGCTATGATTCGTGGTCGTCATATCCAACTCACAGTACTTGGTGCCATGGAGGTTTCTGATACTGGCGATATCGCCAACTGGAAAATTCCTGGTAAGATGGTGAAAGGAATGGGAGGTGCAATGGATTTAGTAGCTTCTGCGGATAACATCATCGTAGCCATGATGCACACGAATAAAAGAGGAAAATCAAAGCTCCTGAAATCTTGTACTTTACCATTAACAGGCGTTCGTTGTGTAAAGAAGGTCGTAACGAACTTAGCCGTTATGGATATTACCGAAAATGGCTTTAAATTATTAGAAAGAGCACCTGGTGTAAGCATTGAGGATATTCAAGCAGCAACCGAAGGCCGCTTAATTATAGAAGGAGATATTCCTGAAATGAATATTTAGACTTGATTATTGTGACTTTGGGACGATGTAAATATTTACAAAGCCCCAAAGTCACAAAGTTTCCCAATTTTTCAAAGAAAAATTATACCCGTTCAATAATCGTTGCATAACCTTGTCCTACTCCTACACACATGGCCACTAAAGCATGACGTTTATTTTGTTTTTGTAACTCAAGTGCGGCGGTATGCATGATACGTGTTCCAGAGACACCTAGCGGATGGCCAATAGCAATCGCACCACCATTTGGATTAATTCTTGGATCATTGTCCGCTAAGCCTAATTCGCGTGTGCAAGCTAATGCTTGAGCGGCAAAGGCTTCGTTTAGTTCTATGATGTCCATGTCCTTCAATTCTAATCCAGCTTTCGCTAAAGCCTTTTTGGACGCGCCAACAGGGCCAATCCCCATAATGCGAGGTTCTACACCAACGACAGCAGAGCTTACTATTCTTGCTAATGGCTTTAAATTATAATCTTTTACAGCTTGATCAGAAGCAATGATGACTGCTGCGGCACCATCGTTTAGACCAGAGGCATTGCCTGCAGTAACGGTTCCACCTGCTTCGGCAGATTTGAATGCAGTACGTAATTTGGCTAAAGCTTCTAAAGTGGTGGTTGGACGAATAAATTCGTCTTTATCAAAAATAAGGGGATCAGCTTTTCTTTGTGGAATCTCAACGGCTACGATTTCTTCTGCTAGTCTTCCAGCCTTTTGTGCTTTGCTAGCTTTCATTTGTGACCAGTAAGCAAATTGATCTTGATCTTCTCTATTAATTTTGTATAGTTCAGCTAGGTTTTCAGCCGTTACACCCATCCCATCGGTGCCGTATAGTTGCTTCATTTTTTTATTGACAAATCGCCATCCAAAACTACTATCATGCATCTGTGCATCGCGGCCAAAAGGCTTGGAGACTTTGCTAATGACCCAAGGGCCACGAGTCATGTGTTCTACGCCCCCAGAAATAAAGAGATCGCCATCTCCTGCTTTAATGGCACGATTGGCGTGGATAATGGCAGACATGCCTGATGAGCATAATCGATTGATGGTTTCACCAGGTACAGTCCAAGGCAATCCTGCCAATAATGCACACATTCTAGCTACATTACGGTTATCTTCTCCAGCTTGATTAGCACAGCCAAAAATGACATCATCATAAGCATTTTTAGGAATGTTACTTTGTTGAGCAACCACTGCTTCAATTACTTTAGCCCCAAGGTCATCTGTTCGAATGCTAGATAGGGTACCTCCAAATTTGCCGATGGCAGTACGTACGCCATCAATAATAAATGCGTCTTTCATAATATTTGGTTAGGATATGTATTTTATAAGTTTTGCCAAAAATATTAAATAAAATTGGTAGAAAATTTCATTTTAATTTTTCCTTGCTTAAAAATTTGATGGTTTGGACGATATTCATCATTGTAGAAAAAAGAAACCTGTTTTAGCCTGATTATCTAGATCGAGTTATTTTAGTATGGCGTGAAAAATAAAAAATGCAACTGTTTCAATGATAAATATTGATACCCTACATTTTATTTCTATTGCATAATGAATAAGCCTGAAACGGGGCCTGCCTGCTGGAATTTGGTATAATAGAATTTCAGCCAAAGGCTGAAAGGGTTATGTCAGTTCAAAAATCATGCATAAGCTTGCTACCTTCAGTTTCTTATACTTTTTGAACTGACCATTTTGTGGTACAAGCAGGCACTTCCCTTAGAGAATGCTTAACTTGCAACTTTAAAATTTTCGTCGAATCGAATATTATGCAAAAGATAGTTGCTTTTTTTACATTCGTTTTTTCTTTCTTTTTGCTCCGAGCACAAACAGATGATATGCCGCATTATTATGAAATTCCAGAGGCTCCAAATGCCTATTCTGCAGAAGCAGTAACAGCTAGAATGATTGATGGCTTGGGATACCGTTATTATTGGGCGACCAAAGATCTTAGAGAAGAAGATCTGAGCTACAAACCCAGCGAAGATAGCCGTACTTCAGGAGAAACGATTCAGCATATTTTAGGGCTATCAGAAATGATATTGAATACCGTACAGAACCAGCCTAATATTCGCCCGAGAGAGTGGGCTGAATTGACATTTGCTGAAAAGCGAAAACAAACCCTAACAAATATCAAGGCTGCAAGTGATAATTTAAGAAAAGTCCAAACTGGCACAATAGATAAATCAAAGATTATCTTTCAAAGAGGAGATCATAAAACAGTATTCCCTCTCTGGAATTTATATAACGGACCTCTTGCTGATGCAATTTACCACACTGGCCAGATTGTCGCTTACCGTCGTGCCTCTGGCAACCCCATAGATGCCGGAGTAAATGTTTTTTTGGGAAAGACTAGGGAGTAAAATTCAACTAGTCCTTCTTTTAACCGTTATATTTTTCTAACCTAACCAATTTTCAAATGATTGATATGCCAATTACAGATATTCAATTAAACACAATCGAAGAAGCGATTGAGGATATAAAAGCAGGAAAAGTAATCATCGTTGTGGATGATGAAGATCGCGAGAATGAAGGAGATTTTGTTTGTGCAGCAGAATGTGTTACGCCAGAAATTATCAATTTTATGGCTACACATGGTCGCGGATTGATTTGTACACCGATAACGGAAGAACGGGCGGAGGAGTTAGAGTTGGCGCCCATGGTTCGCAAAAACACTGATTTACATGGTACAGCCTTTACGATATCTATAGATTACCTTTTGCGAGGATGTACAACCGGTATTTCTGCTTATGATCGTTCGACAGGTATTAAGGCCCTGACAGAGGAGGGTACAAAGGGAAGTGATTATGCACGTCCTGGTCATATTTTCCCATTGGTGGCTAGAAAAGGAGGCGTATTAAGAAGAACAGGCCATACTGAAGCATCTATCGATTTAGCAAGCCTTGCAGGTTTGTATCCAGCAGCTGTGTTGGTAGAGATTTTGAATCCTGATGGTACGATGGCTCGCCTGCCTCAACTAGCAGAAATTGCTGCTAAATTTGACTTAAAATTGATCACGATCAAGGATTTGGTCGCTTACCGCATGGAGAGAGAGCGTTTAGTAAAACGTTCGATGGAAATGGAAATTGAGACGCCACTAGGTAAGTTTGATTTGATTGCTTTCACCGAAACGAATGAAAATATCACACATTTAGCACTGAAAACAGGAAGCTGGAAGCCAGGCGAACCCGTTTTAACGAGAGTGCAGGCAGCGACTAATGCTAATGAATTGCTAGCACTTATCTTAGGTGGAGGTGAATCCAATATTGGGAAGTGCCTGAAGCGAATCAAAGAAGAAGAAAATGGGTTGTTGTTGCTGTTGCGCTATCCAGAGCAACAAATGGATCTGCTACAATCTTTAGAAATACTAAAAGAACAGCAAGAAAAAGGCGGGAAAATGGATGCCTATCTTAATCGTCCAAAGAATGCCATCCAAAAGGATTTGGGTATTGGGGCACAAATATTACATGATTTAGGGGTGCGTAAATTACGATTACTAACGAATCGTCCAAGGAAAAGAATTGGCCTGATCGGATATGGTCTAGAAGTAGTAGATGAGGTGAGTATGTAGTGTTTGGTGTTATTGATTATGCTATAAGCCTTTAATCTTTATTTTACTAAAGTAAAAATGGTTTTTCCCAATAGCTGTAAGGATAAAAACGATTATACCACAGTACCAAATAAAGGTAAAAGAAGAGACAAATATTGGAAACTTTAGCGAAAATCTTTCCTTTCTTGGAAAGTCTAGAAGGTTATACTAGTAGGTATTTTAAGGATGATCTTTCGGCTGGTTTGACCGTAGCTATCATGTTGGTTCCACAAGGTATGGCCTATGCTTATTTAGCAGGTATGCCCCCTATTTATGGGCTTTACGGAGGTTTAATTCCTCTTTTTTTATATGCATTATTTGGCACCTCTCGTCAGTTGTCTATTGGGCCTGTTGCGGTTTCTGCTTTGCTTGTTTTGGAAGGCTTTCGCCAAATAGCAGAACCTGGAAGCAGTGAGTATATTCAACTAGTAATCTTAGGTGGTTTGATGATTGGGGTAATTCAATTGCTACTAAGCATGCTGCGGTTAGGCTTTTTAGTCAATTTTTTATCTCATCCTGTTTTGGCTGGGTTTACCTCTGCAGCTGCTATCATCATTGCAATTAGCCAGCTAAAAGATTTTTTGGGTATTCCAATACCTAGGTTTTCCTATTCTTATGAAACGGCATGGTATGCCATTAATCATTTAGGGGAAGCAAATTGGATATCCGTCGTCATATGTAGTGTTTCTATAACAGTCATGTTAGCACTTCGGTCCATGAGTAGGAGTATTCCAGGGGCATTGATAGTTGTAGTGGCTGCCACCTTATTAAGTTGGGGCTTAGACTTACAGCAATATGGTTTAGAAATTATTAGAGATGTGCCGGCGGGACTGCCAGCCTTTGAATTACCCTTATTGGATTTGGAAGTTGCGGAGGGCATAATGCCTATTGTTTTGACAATTGCTATTATTGGTATAGTGGAAAGCATTAGTATTGCAAAAGTCTTGGAATCTAAACATGAAGACTATGATATTCGGCCCAATCAAGAATTATTTGCAATAGGTATTTCAAAAATAGGAGGAGCTTTCTTTCAAGCCATACCCACCTCAGGAAGTTTTACCCGCTCTGCAATTAATGATGATGCAGGAGGTCGAACGACGATCTCTTCTATGGTGACTGCTCTTTTGATTGTATTGACCTTACTATTTTTGACACCTTTATTTTATTATTTGCCTAAAGCGGTTTTAGCAGCGATTATTTTATTGGCCGTTCGTTCCTTGTTCGATTTCAAAGAAGCGATCTTTTTGTGGAAGACCGATAAGAGAGATTTAACAATGATGCTGATTACATTCCAAGCTACTTTGACATTTGGTATCGAAGAAGGGGTATTTACCGGAGTATTATTATCAATTGGTACTGTACTATTGAAGAGTTCAAAGCCACATTATGGTATTTTAGGGAAAGTTCAAGGGACCAAGAACTATAGAAACATAGATCGATTCCCTGATGCGGAACAAATGCCCGATGAATTGCTCATTCGATTTGATGATCAATTGTATTTTGCAAATGCCGCTTATTTCAAAGATGTAATTAATGAAAGAACAGAACCAGAGGATGGCATAAAAGCTGTATTTATGGATGCCAGAAGTATGCATCATATCGATAGCAGTGGACTGCATGCTCTTACAGATATTCATAATCGACTAAAAAGATTAGGGATTGAGTTTTATATGACTTCAGCCATTGGGCCAGTAAGGGATTTGTTGCACAAAGCTGGATTCTATGAAAAAGTAGGGGAAGCGTACTTCTTTCAAGATCTTCATCAAGCGGTTTTAGCTTATCGAAAAAGGAAAAGTGAAAAAAAATGACAAGAAGGGTAACAAAAGCACAGAAAATAGTACTTATGATTGAATTAAGTCATTAATTCAATGTAGGTACAAAACTAAGAGGATATTTGAGGCTGTCACATGTGGACAGCCTCTTTTAGTTTTGTAGACTCGCTCCTTCGTCAAGCGATGAATAAGTCTAATAATTACCATATTTGATATCACGGCCAGGCGTATAAGGTGCACCGGCTGCATCTAATTTTTCTTCTAACTGTTTGATATCTTGCTTATAAAGCTTTTTAATTTTTGCCAATATTGGTTCGAAATCTCTTTTTGCTAGTTTTAATGCTTCTTTTTGTGTGTTCGTTGGAGCAGAAGAAGAATTCCACATTTCATAAGTTAACCAACCAATACGATTGGCAGCTGTGAATTTCTGTCCTTTGTCCAATTTAGAAGCAATATTATCTCCATAAAATTCTTTACGGATAGCTTTTAGTTCATCATTAATTTTTTTGACATCTTCCAAAAGGGCAGGTGTTGGAGAAGCGATACTATAAACAGCCTTTTCTATGTGGCGCATTTTATTACTCATTTCTCCCATCATATTGCCTGCACCATCCACAATTCTTGATAAGTCTTGTGCTTCATTTTGGAAAGTCACTAATGCAGCATAGTCGTTGGCTGGTAAGCTTACACCTCCTAGTGTCTTTAATTTAAATGCTTGTGGCTCTACCAAATCAGTAATTTGACCATTCACGCTTCTTGCTAAGCTTACGGTATAGTTTCCAGGCATGGCTGGAATACCCGTATCTTCACTAGCAAATGGATTGTCAAATGAAGAGCCACCAAGACTAATTGGGCTTACAGATGGATAGCGTCCGTCCCAATAGATTCGTTTTACGCCTTTTGATGCAGAAGTTTTTATTTTACGTACTACTTGACCATTACCATCTTTGATGATAAACAACAGATAAGGCGATTTTTCATTGCGTTCTGCTTCTAATTCTGCATAGGTAGGATAGCTTACATCTTCACCAGCTTTGATTTTTTTCTTCTCCTCTTTCTGACGTTTTGCTTTTAGCATTTGGATGTTTTCTTTTACATGATAAGTAAATGCAACACCTACTTTTGGATTATCAGCTGTATACAAAGAGTGCCCTTGGAAACTGTTCCCACGTAAACCAAGTGGTAAACTTTCTACATAAAGCAAACCATCTTTAATAGGGAAGATGCCTGCATCTGCTTGTAGCGTTTCTAGGCTCAAGGAACGTAGTGGAGAGTAATCATCCATTACATAAAATCCACGTCCAAAAGTTCCAAGTACCAAATCATTCTCTCTTTTTTGAATAGCAATATCTCTAACGGCAATCGTTGGAAGACCATTCGCTAGTTTTTTCCAATAAGCACCACCATTATTGGTAAAGAAGCAACTGAATTCTGTACCTACAAATAATAGATTGGCATCTACATGATCTTCAGCTATACTATAACTCGATCCTCTTTCAGGAAGGTTGTTTGTGATATTGGTCCATGATTTTCCTTTATCACTACTTTTGAATACATAAGGTTTGAAGTCGCCATATTTGTGATGATTGAAAAGTGCATATACCACATTTTCATCATGCTGCGAAGCCAATAAGTAGTTTACGTAAGTTTGTTTAGGTGCACCTTCAATGTTGTCAACATCGATTTTGGTCCAGCTGCTACCTCCATTTTCACTTATTTGAATCAAACCATCATCCGTACCCACGTACAATAAGTTTTCATTTTTTGGACTTTCGGCGAAAGCCACGATCGTACCATAAGGAGATGTACTCGCATTTTTAGCGACAGCGTCCATACTCTGAACACGGCCCATTACTTTTAATGTGTTTCTATCAATCTGCTTCGTTAGATCATCACTAATCACAGACCAAGTATTACCTCTATCATCACTACGGAATAGTTTATTAGCAGCAAAATAGATTCTAGTAGCTTTGTGCTCCGAAACCGCTAGTGGTGCATCCCAATTCCAGCGATACTGATCTTCGCCATCTCTTGGTTTGGGTTGGATACCTGTTGTTTCACCACTACTCTTGTCATAGCGTACCAACACCCCATACTGAGATTGAGCATAGATGATATTTGGATTATTTGGATCCACTTGTGATTCAAAGCCATCTCCTCCTTGCGTAATGAACCAATCTGAATTCATAATACCATGCTGATTGCGCGTACGCGAAGGTCCACCAAGGCTAAAGTTATCCTGCGTACCACCGTAGATATTATAAAATGGTTCATCATTATCTACGGCAACTTTATAAAACTGTGTGACCGGAAGGTTGGCTTTAAAATTCCAAGTTTGTCCTGCGTCAAAACTTTCATAAATTCCACCATCACAACCTACTAAGTAATAATTCGTATCATCTGGATCAATGTACATGCAGTGATTATCTACGTGCTTGTATTTTTCATTGAGCATACGGAAAGATTTTCCTCCATTGGTTGTCCAATGCAACCAAGTATCCATTGCAAACACAATATCAGGATTATGTGGATGCGGTACGATTTCTGTATAATAATTACCACTTGTGCTATATCCGCTTTGCTTTTGCCAGCTGGCTCCTCTATTAGTAGATTTGAAGAAACCTCCACCACCTTGTGCCGCTTCTACCATAGCAAAAATAACTTCTGGGTCAGCAGGAGAGATTGCTAATTCGATACGTCCCTTTTCTGCACTTGGTAATCCACGGTTGATTTTTTTCCATGTTTGACCACCATCCGTTGATTTATGTACACCACTACCTGGGCCACCACCTACGTAGGTGAATACATGACGACGACGTTGGTAAGAAGAGGCATAAAGTACATCAGGATCTCTTGGATCCATCACGATACTTGTGACACCTGTGTGTTCGTCAATCGAAAGTACGGCTTCCCAAGTTTCACCTCCATCCGTTGTTTTATATACACCTCTATCGCCACCTTCACTCCAAAGTGGTCCAATAGCTGCTACATAAACGATATCAGAGTTTCTTGGATCGACCAAAATTTTTCCGATATGCTCAGAATTTTTTAAGCCTACATTTTTCCAGCTTACGCCACCATCTTCTGATTTGTAAACGCCATCACCATAAGCAACAGAACGTTGATTATTATTTTCACCAGTACCGACCCAAAGTACGTTTGGGTTGTTAGGATCCATCGTGATACAGCCGATAGAGTAGGAGCCTTGGCCATCAAAAATAGGCGTGTAGGTAGTACCAGCATTATTTGTTTTCCAAACTCCACCCGAAGCAGTCGCTACATAATATACACTGCGGTTGTCAGGGTGTACTGCAATATCTGCAATACGACCTGATGTTAGGGCTGGACCTACTGATCTAAATTTTACAGCAGAAATAGAAACCGAGTCAAGGTAATAAGCTGGTTTTTCTTCTTTTTTATCCTTTTTCTTTTTTTTCTTTTGGCCAAAAATTGGATTGGCTATCAAACAGGCTAGTAATAGACTTAAAATTAAATAAGTATTTTTCATTGGTTAGTTCAATTTTTATTTTTCCAAATATACTTCATGGAAAAGGCAACACAAAACAAAATTCACTTTTCGAAAAGATTATTTTATTATTTGGTATACCGTTTTACATAATTTGTTTTATCTTATATTTTGAATATTTTTTTGAGTTAAATTATTGTAAAACAGCTGCTTGTGATTTTTATTTCTTTTTTTTAGTTAAAGGAATTAATTTTTTATTCAAGTAAAAGTGACTACTCAAAAGAAATGCGTCTTAAGAATGTAAGTATGATATTGATAACAACTTTTTTCACGACGATATAAACGAAAATTAGATTCCCATGAACAGATCATCACATCTTGGTTTAGTATTTGTATTCCTATTTTTTTTATTTCCTTTATTTTCTAATGCTCAAACAACACCAGCAGTAGAGCCAGTAGAAAAAAATGAAGAAGTACAAACAACTACCACTTCTAATTCGGATCCTTCAATAGAAGCTAAAGAAGCTCGGAAAGAGAGGAAGAAAGCCAAAAAAGCGGAGAAGAAGGCAAAGAAGAAAGCTCGTAATAAGGCTAAAATGGCCGATATGACAGCAGAGGAAAAAGCTGCTTTTAAGGCGGAGCAGAAAAGGAAAAGGGAAGCTTGGAAAAACATGTCTAAGGAAGAACGTCAAAAGATGAGAGCAAAGCGGAAAGCTAGGAAAGCAGAGAAGAAAGCTGCTAAAGACCTTAAGCCAAAGATTGAAAAAATAGAAAGATAGAAGGACTTGTACAATCCTTTAGTAGTACAGCCATTAGGAAACACAGGAATTTAGAGTAAAGTAAGGGGTTTATTAAATCCATTTCGCAATAGCGGAATGGATTCTTTTTTTGTATTCATTTAGTGATATTAGATCCAAGATCAATATAGATGTTTTTTGAACATTAGTTTTAAGTCGAAATAGGTAGTAATTAGCTGCATCCCAATTAAGCGGCTAGTCAAAATTGCTTACACAATAAAATTGTTCACTCGAAAATTGTAAGTGACTGAGGAGAGTGAAGTTACGTATGGTTTTTGAGCGAACGTGAATTTGTCAGCCTGTGGCTGAAATTTTATTGTGCCAATTCTAGCCTGCTGGCAGGCACGGTTTTGGGCAAACTACTTACCTAAAGTTATTTCATACTTAAATAACAGTAGTGCTGGTGAATCAGTCTTCAATAGATTGGTATAAGCAAAAGTGTAATATGCATTTCATTTTAAAGAAGAGCGCGCCAAAAGGATAGTTTCCCTTTTTATTAGGAAATGCAATCATTCTACCACTTTCGTAAAAGGAGATTCCGTAAATTGGATGTTATTTTAACAAATAATCCTATTTACATGCTTTTTAGATACCTACTCGCATTAGTTTTTTGCATTACCACATTTTCCGTCCTTCCCGGACAAAATCGTATCGAAGAGATTCTCAATTCTGGAACTCATTTCGAAACTATTGTTCAACAGGCTGATGCCTTCTTTGCACAAAAATATCCTGGCTTATCGCCAAAAGACCTATCTAGTGGAGAGTATAGAGATGGAACTTTCGTCAAATACATGCGCTGGAAACATTATTGGAAAAACAAATTGAATTCAGATGGTACACTCGGCGATCCAACTGCCTATTTCCGAAAGGAAGCTGTTCAAAGCAGAAATTTTGGACCATATGATGAGATTCCTTGGTTTAATATTGCTTTACCTGAAAACTTAGGAGGACAAATAGGGGTAGGGCGTACAACTTCTGTTGCTTTCCATCCAACTGATCCTGATATTTTCTGGGTCTCTACTGCAATTGGTGGAATTTGGAAAACGCTAGATGGGGGAGAAACATACATTTCTATTGCAGATAATCTTCCAACTTTAGCCGTAAGTGTTGTATTAGTTGATCAGAGTAATCCTGATATTATTTACGCAGCTACGGGTGATCGAGTATGGTATGGACCAACAGGTATTGGTGTTTACAAAAGTATAGATGGAGGCCAGACATGGGAGCCAACAGCTGTTAATTGGGCTTTATCTTCTCAGAGACGTATTTATGCGATGGCTGCAAAGCCTGGCGATCCAAACACTATTTTTGCGGCAACAGACAATGGACTATATTTTACATCAGACGGATTTGAGACAGTAACTTCCGTAAGTAGTAATAGAGCTACAGATGTAAAATTCAAACCAAGTGACCCTAATACAATTTATTATACTGGGGGCAATTTTTTTTGGAAAAGTACAGATGGTGGTGAAAACTTTGATTTTACTAGTCTAATTCAGGGATTTGCACGAATAAGTGTTAGTGCTGCTGAACCAGAACGAGTTTCTGTATCTTCTGGTAATACATTATATCATTCCTATGACAGTGGAGTTAATTTCTCTGAAACAAAGGATATCGCTGATTTAGGAAATGGCGAACTTGGTTATGTTATCCATTCTCAAGAAAATGCGGATGTATTATACGGCGGCTATTTCAATACTTGGAAATCGACTGATAATGGAGATTCCTGGAGCAGAATTACTTGTTTCTCTGGAGGAAACGAAATCCATGTGGATAATCATTTTGCTGCCATCAATCCATTGGTGCCAAATGAAATTTTCTTCTGTAATGATGGAGGGCTTTACAAATTTCCTGAAAATGCCTGTAATAATTGTAATGCATGCTTTAATCAATATGTCGATCTTTCAGCGGGGATGAAAATTAGCCAATATTATGACATTTCTAATTCTCAGCAGAACATCAATATAGTAGCAGGTGGTACGCAGGATAATGGATCTTTTTATAGAAATCAAAGTGGAGATTGGCAGTTTTATGCTCCAACAGGAGATGGTATGGTGGGCCATATTGATCCCTCTGACGATACTTATCGTTATTGGACTTATCAATTAGGTACTATCTTAAGAAACGTTAATGGTAACAACTTTTGTATCTCTTGTAATTTACCTAATGGAGAAGATGGGAATGGTGCTTGGGTAACGCCCTACGCTCTTGATTTTAACGAGCCATCTGTTATTATTGCAGCTTATCGGCGAGTTTATCGCTCAACAGATAGGGGAAACTCTTGGCTGGATATTAGTGGAGAGCTAGCAAATGGTGCGTTAATAGATTTATTGGCTGTAGCTCCTTCTAATTCAGATGTAGTTTATGCCTATAATTTTAATACGATTTATAAAACGAGTAATGCTACGGCTGGTAATGAGGCCTCTTGGACATCCGTGTCCACGCCCACAACAGGTATTACCAGCATGAGTGTTCATCCCCATGATGATCAAATCCTCTATTTGACCAAAGGGGGATACAGCGATAATGCTAAAGTATATGTATCCTATGATGCTGGAGAAAATTGGGAGAATATTAGTGGGAGCTTACCGAATGTTCCAGCTAATGTAATTAAGCCATTGGCTGATGATAATTATGATGGTGCACTATTCGTCGGTACGGATGCAGGGGTGTTTTATCTAGATAATACCTTAGAAGATTGGGTGGAATATGGTGATCTACCGCATACAGAGGTAAGTGATATTGAATTTCAATATAATAATCAACTCATTCGTATCGGTACACATGGGAGGTCTATTTTTGAGGCACCGCTTCCACTGAATGAATGTTTGACAGATACACCTCCAGATGAAGATGGGGATGGCATTTGCGATTCTTATGATGTTTGTCCGGGTGGTGATGATAATTTGGATTTGGATGAAGATGGCTTAGCGGATGAGTGCGAAACGTATTGCCAAGGAGCGGGATCTGCTGGGACAGGTGCAGATTGGATTAGCTTAGTTGCTTTGAATACTATAAGCAATTCTTCTGATCAGACTTTCTATTCAGATTTTACTTCGCTTAGTACGGATTTGATACAAGGACAAGAATATGAGCTACAAATTGGTTTGAATTTTTCATTTGATCTAGATGTGGCTTATGCATGGATTGACTTTAATCAAAACCGTGACTTTGATGAAGAGGAATTGATTAACATGTCTGACTTTGACGGTTCTCATCAAAGTTTTGGAACAGTGTTTGTTCCGGAAGACGCCATTCTTGGAGAAACCATTCTGAGAGTTAGAAATATCTATGGAAGCAACCCTAGTCCAGTACCTTGTAGTAATTTCTTTGGAGAGGTAGAAGATTACACGATTCAAATTTTAGAAGGAAGCACAAATACGAACTTACTAAATCAAGATGATTTCAGTTTAGAGGTTCGTCCAAACCCTGCTATTGATCAAGTAGAGGTGATTTTACTTGATCCGATTTTTGCAACAGCACAACTAGAAATGCGGAATACCAATGGCCAATTGCTTTGGCAAGGAAGGGTAAAGTCGGAGGAGCCTAGCCTGCTGGATATTAGCCATTTAGCTACTGGCGTTTATTTTATACATGTAAATAGTGGTAACCGCCAAGCAGTTCAAAGATTTATCAAACAATAAAAGGATGAAAAGGGCAGGAGTCAGTGAGCTGCTGCCCTATTCTAATCTCTGGTACATGATGTAAGCATCTACATAACCTTTTTTATGATGATAGAACCCATCGGGGGCTTTACCTACGATTTCAAAACCAATATCTTTCCATAATTTTATGGCTCCTTCATTGGTACTCACCACAAAATTAAATTGCATACCGTAATAGCCAGCTTTTTTAGCTGATTGTAAAGAATGCTGGCCTAGCGCACGGCCAATACCTTTACCTCTTATCTTGCTATCTACCATATAAGCAGCGTTAGCGATATGACTTCCATAGCCTGGCTGGTTGGGGCGGATAATGTAAGCGCCAACTACTTCACGGTCTAATTCAGCAACGTAAATAATATTATTTAGGTTGACCCATATTTTTTCAATGTAGGTCTTTGGAGTACTTTTATCATATGGATAATAAACTTTCTGATTTACTACTTCTTGGAAAATTTCAAAAACCTTTTGAAGGTCTTTTTCTTCCGCTGCTCGGATGGTCATTATTTTTACTTTAAATTTATATAAAAACTAGTGAAACGAATACTTGAAATTTGTTGTGATTCTTTAGAATCCGCTATTTTGGCACAAAGTGCAGGTGCGAACCGTATTGAGTTATGTGAGGATCTATCGGCGGGAGGTGTTACGCCTAGTAGTGCGAAAATAATGCTACTCAAAAAATATTTGGATATTCCAGTCATGGTTTTAATTCGACCTAGACCAGGAGATTTTGTCTATAATAAATGGGAAAAAGAAACCATTCTAGAGAATATTAGTATGGCTAAACAGCTGGGGGTAGACGGCATTGTCGCAGGGGCATTGAATGAAGATACAAGCATAGATCATGATTTTACGAAAGTAATGATAGCGGCTACCGAACCCCTTCCATTTGTATTTCATAAAGCTTTCGATATATGTAAAAACGACCTCGATGCACTGAGCCTTTTGGTAGGTTTGGGTGTTAAGCGCTTACTGACTTCAGGGCAGAAAAAAACGGCATTGGAAGGGAAAGGCAATATTGCTCGATACCTTGAGCAGTTTGGGCATGAAATTGAAATTATGGCCGGTGGTGGAATTCGCCCAAATAATTTGGGAGAACTGAAAAAAATACCGGGACTATATCATCTTCATTCTGCTGCAAAAATATGGAATAAAAGTGTTTTTCAAGAAGGTGAAAAATGGTTGAAAGTAGATATCGAACAAGTGAAGCAAATGCGAAAAATACTCGATCAGCCTTAGTAGAAAAAATAAGGATCCTCGTAGCAATAAGTTTTTGAAACCTGATCAAAAATTTATTATGTACCAAATGGTCAAGCAATGAAAGCGTCATTTCCTTTTTCTGATTTAAAAAAGGGGAGTTCTGCTCCTACTCAAAAGACACATCCTCCCGCGAAGATCTCTTTATCCAAAGGGTATAGTCTTCGTTTATTACTTTGGCTCATGGCTAAGGCGGTCATTTTTTCTGCTTTGCCATTTGTCCTATTGATAAGAGGAGCAGTGTATCTTTACAATATACTACATTTTAGCCCTTGGCTAGCCTTGATAGGAGGAATGCTTTGTAGTGCAACGATTTTAATGTTATATTTTGCTTACATACAATATAGCTGGACTCAAAGTTTTAGTTTTTCGCTTAAGCGAAAATACTTCATAGCTTTTGTTTTGGTTATGGTATATTGTTTACCTGCAGTATTTTACTTACATCCAATCAATGCGAAGTATACATCGGTTCAAGATGAATTTACCAGCTTACATCCTATTTTGAGATTAGGGGTAAGTACTTTAATTTTTTTAGATAACGATCTTTTGATTACAGATGCAAATCGACTACCAGAGGATTATAAGAGAATGGGTTTAGCCACCAAAAAACATTCTTTGCATTACATTCAAAGTACGGGCTACTCCCATGCCATAGATCTCCGAACTAATGGCCGTTCGGCTATTAGAAATTGGCTAGTTTTAAAGTATTTTGAATGGATGGGTTTTAACACCTTAAGGCATGTAGGAACTGCCGATCATTTGCACATCTCAATATGTAGTCACGATAATCCAAGAGCCATCTGAAAAGACTCTTTAATAGAGTTGCCTAGATGCTGGTCCTTTTTCTTTTTAGTACACTAAACTTAGATTATAGTGTATTTAGTCTCCAGCCACAAAAAAGGTCATTTTCCAATGGCCATCAATTTTTTTAAAACCTGCTCTATAGTCAATGGGCGATGCCAGATATTTGCCAAATATATAACCCTCCTTTCCTGCTAGGTTTTTAATTTTCACCCATTGATGGGTTTCTCCCGCAATCGTTTCTTTTGGGCCATTACTATCTAAAACTTCAACTACATCATAAGATAAACGACCAACAATTTTACTTTTCGAATGGGGCGCGGATCGATATCTAACCCCACTGCCAAGTACTACTGCATGAATATACGGATCATAGGGTTCGTCCATAGTGGCAAAAACATAGTTGGAAAGAAAAAGGCTTTTAGTTGGATTAAATGTTCCTCCCAATTGAAGTGTTTTTTCAAGTTCTTTCCAAAGTGGGGACGTCATTGTTTTTTCTTCTGAGGTCAATTGCCATGCTTGAGTAAAAGCTTCTACGCCGATGCTGCTGCCAAAATTTACTTTAATATTGGGATCGAGTTGTTCCAATAGATAGAAAATATCTTTTTCACGTACTGCATTTAGTAGTTTTTCTCTAAAAACAAAAAAAACGGTGTCCGTTAGTGCCTCATCTACTGGATTAAGTTTTCCAAGTTCATATATTTGTTGGGAAGAGAACAAATCTCTATCTTTCATATATTCATTAAACAAAATCTTTTCGGTAGTATCCTGATTAGCTTCTTTTGTGTTAGTGAGAGGTATTTGAGAGGTTTCAGAATTATTTCCACATGCAAAAAATAGTAGGATAACGAAAAAGCTTATTTTTTTCATAAGTGCTGAACATTTGAAACGAAAAAGGCGTATATTGTAAAAAAACGATATAACTTGCTCTTTTTTTTGAACCGTTACGTAAAAAAGTAAATATAAGCAGAGAAGTTAGAATAAAAAATTTAACCTACCTAGCGTACACTTAAACAAAAGTAAAATAGAGAAAATAGTTATTTAGTCATTTTATTAATTATAAGGCCATAACAGCAACTTATAAACATGTTCTATATGTCGGATAAGGTAAAAATAGAATTTATGCACGTGTTACTATTATGGAGCTTTTTACTATGTTATTCATTATCTTACGCCTCCCCGATTGTAAACGGAAAACTGTACCAATCCGGAGCAGTTGTTTCATCCGAGGTAGTCGGTATTTCATTTACGATACCAAAAGGATTCTCTGGTAAGTATAATACTAGGAATAGGAGTTTTGTTCTACAAAGAGGAGAGAAAAATCTTCAAAAAGAAGTATTCAGTATCTATGCTTTTTCTAAAGTGGAGCTTAAACAAATTACAAACTTTGCGGCGCAGTCTTTCGCTTCTTCGGGTCGTTACAAATTAATGCCGCCTAAATCACAAAAGACAACAAGGGGCTATCGCTTTCAAACCTCTGCAATAGGTAAGGATGGCTCTTTTAAACTCATTTGTGAAAGCAGGACTGGATCTTATGGCAATGGTATTGTGGTTTTTGGCTTAGGAAATGAAGATAACCCTGCATTCCTAGATCAGACTATTAGTGATATACTTAAAACCATTAGATGGAGTAAACCAACTACCAATGCTTTAAAGACTAGGATTATTGGGAAATGTTATTCCTATACTGGCTTTAACAAGCGAACATCTCAGAAAGAAGATGTCAAGATAGATCTTTGTGATACAGGGGAATTTACCTTAATGGTAACCACTAATAATACTAGTGGATCGAAAGCAGAAGAAGTCTTAGATGGCCAGTGGGAATTGGTGAATGATCTTGAAGGAAAGCCCTATCTAATGTTAGATGGAAAAAGAAAATTCGAATTTGGTCGGGTAGAAATAAAGGGTAAAAAAATAGATTTTAATGATAGGACCTATCGATATAAAGATTTTGCTATGTGTGAGTAAAAATATTTTTTTGCAAAAATAGGCGTCATCTTACCTTTTTATTTTGTACATTAAGGTAAGATGACGGATGTTTTTATTCTACTTCGCTCTGCTCGATTAAGTGATGAAGGATATCATCATTGACGAGGTTTGGAAGTGTTATTTTTAAGCCTGGATACTGTTGCATGGTTCGTTCTGCTGTAGAGATCGCCTCTGCATTTCTTGCCCAGCTTCTTCTCGCAATACCATTATTGACATCCCAAAATAGCATAGATTTTAGTCTTCTTTCGGAATCTTCTGTACCATCTATTACCATACCAAAGCCACCGTTCATTACTTCACCCCATCCAACGCCTCCACCATTGTGTAGCGAGACCCAAGTTGCTCCTCTAAAACTATCGCCTATAACATTATGCACAGCCATATCTGCTGTAAACCTTGATCCATCATAAATATTAGCTGTTTCTCGGTAAGGTGAATCTGTTCCAGAAACATCATGGTGGTCTCGCCCTAATACGATAGGTCCTTCTAGTTCACCATTTTTAAGTGCTTCATTAAAGGCGAGTGCGATTTGGATTCTACCTTCTGAATCCGCATATAAAATCCTAGATTTGGAACCGACGATAGGGATATTTTCATCTGCTGATTCAATCCAATTGAGGTTATCCTTTAGTTGTGATTGAATTTCAATTGGTGAATCTTTAAGCATATTTTTGATAATATCAGCAGCAATTTTATCTGTTCTATCAAGGTCTGATTTTTTACCAGAAGTACAGACCCATCTGAATGGCCCGAAGCCATAATCAAAGCACATAGGCCCCATAATATCTTCCACATAGGAAGGATACTTAAAAATTTCTTTTTCCTGATTTTTCCAGATGTCTGCTCCTGCTTTTCCTGCTTCTTTTAGAAAAGCATTTCCATAGTCCCAGAAATACATACCTCGCTCTGAAAGCGTATTAATTGCTTCAACATGGCGGCGAAGGGTATCTTTCACCTCTGCCATGAATCGTACTTTATCCTTATTTAACAAAGCCTTGGCTTGCTCAAAAGTATAGCCAATAGGGCAGTAGCCAAGATCATCAATATTGTGTAAGGAAGTTTGGTCTGAGCCAAGTTCGACATGTACATTTTCTGCTACTAGCTTTTCCCACAATTCTACAATATTACCATGATAAACTAGAGCAATACCTTTTTCTTCTATTTTACATTTTTTTATTCGGATGACGAGCTCATTGACATCTGTATAAACATTTTCCTTTTGGATATATCCATCCGTTATTCTTTGTTGAATAGCATCTCCATCTACCTCACCAATTACACCTACTGCGCCAGTAATTACAGCTGCTAATGCTTGAGCACCTGACATACCGCCAAGGCCCGAGGTGATATAAACCTTACCGCTAAGGTCATCATTACCTAAATGATGCAAGCGACCTGCATTAAGTAAGGTTATCGTTGTTCCGTGTACAATGCCTTGAGGACCGATATACATAAAGGAACCTGCTGTCATTTGACCATAAGAAGTAACACCTAGTGCATTGTACTTATTCCAATCTTTTTTCTTAGAATAATTAGGGATCATCATGCCATTGGTAACGACTACTCTTGGCGCATCTCTATGAGAAGGAAAAAGTCCTAGTGGATGTCCTGAATAAAGCACTAGGGTTTGCTCGTCTGTCATTTCAGCAAGGTACTTCATACAAAGGCGATACTGCGCCCAATTTTGGAATACGGCGCCATTCCCTCCATAAGTAATTAGCTCGTGTGGATGCTTGGCTACTTTCGGATCTAGATTATTCTGTACCATCAACATGATAGCAGCTGCTTGTTGGCTTTTGTATGGATATTCCTCTATGCCTCTGGCATACATAGGATAATCGGGACGTAATCTATGCATGTAAATGCGGCCGTATTGTTCTAGCTCTTCGGCAAATTCAGCTGCTAAAACCTCGTGCTGATGAGCTGGGAAGTAACGAAGGGCATTTTTGATAGCAAGAATTTTTTCCTCTACAGATAAGACGTCCTCGATTACTCTTTTAGGAGCATGGCTTACTGTTTTGTCGTAAGCTTTTTTTTCTGGTAGTTGTTCTGGAATACCTTCCAGAATTGCAGTTTTAAAGTCCAATGGTTTATAATTTGGGTATAAAGTTGGGTTCATACTGCTTTACTCCATAGCAAAGCATTTTGGCTTTATTTTACTTTATACTAGTTTAGTAAAATTCTTTTCTCTCTCTTGAAACAAAATAATTGGCTACCCAGCCGTAGGCAAAGATACCTAATAAAAATATTCCTCCGAACAACAAATTTTGTAATACTAAAAATAAAGCGCCGCAGCCAGCTAGTATGAGGGTGTAATAAGTTAAATAGGCTCTTGCTTTGCTTTCTCGAGCCACACCAAATAAGCCACCGATAGGGATTAATAAGAGGGTGAAGAATAGTGTTAAGTATAGAGCTATATCCACAGCAGCTATCCAGTAGGTAATGCCTGAACCTATTGCAGCGAGCATGCTAAGCCCCATGATATTGGAACCCAGTTTTTCATCATCTGTAAGGGCGTGTTTCCCTAGAGGATGAAGTCGCAAGAAAAGGTTCGAAACGGGTACGGCAATCCAAGAAGAGAAGGCAAAGATGATGTATAAGACAATTAGTGGATAAAGGAATGGGGCAATGTCAGGATTTGTTTCTGCCAATTTTATTAGGATTCTATAAACAACATATGCTCCTATGATAAAAATCCAGCGCCCTCGTTCATTGAGTTTTTCCATCCAAAGGAAATACTTCAAGATTATTCGATAAAGCAAATTTTTTCCCTTAATAGCCTCTTTTAAGCCAGATTGAGCAAAACTACTATCTGGATTTAACCTTAGTGATTCTTTAAAATGATCGATAGCTTCATTATAACGATCTTGTTCGATAGCTACCCAACCTTTATTTGCATGAGCAAAAGGATTTTCAGGCGCTTTATTTAAGGCATAATCCAGGGTCTGCTCTGCTTCTACTTGTCTGTTTAACTTGATGAGTGCTTGGGCACGAATATTGACTAAGTGCACATTTTCAGGACTTAATTGCAACCCACTTTCAGCAGCTTGCAGAGCTGCATCCCAATCTTCGTCATAGAATGCTATATTAGCTAACAGCCCAAAAAAACCGGCATCACTAGGATCTATTGACAAGCCTTGATGAATGATTGCACTAGCTTCTTTTGTTTTTTTATTATAGAAAAGTGCCTTGGCGTGCATGTAAAGTGCAAAAGTATTATCAGGTGCATATTGCAGTGCTTGGAGGCTAAATACCAGTGCTTCTGAAAACCGTTTTGTTTCTAGATAGCATTCAGATATTAGCGCATGAGCAATGAAATTGGTCGGATTATTATTGAGTGCTTGCTGCAATTCTTTTTCAGCTTCTTGATATCTACCCTGTTGAAGTAGTAATTGCCCCCTCTGTAAATGCATAGCTAAATATTTTGCTTTTTTGAATGCTGATTAGAAAATAACGGAGCTTGTTGAATAGCAGCTTTCGCTTCTTTAGTACACAATATTTGTGATTGCTGAATAGCTTTTATGTACTCATCTAAATGATCATTCATATCTTACTTTTTAATATTGAGATAGGCTAAAATATCATCATAAAGTCCAGATTCATTGGCAAAGAGCGCATAGTTTTTAGCAGTATTAAACCACTCTCTTGTCGTTGGACGATGTTTTTTTAAGGCTTGTTCTAGATCACGCGTTTCGATTGGTAGAGCCGTTCCTTTTCTGATCGATTCTTCCAATTTTGCTTCTACTGCAATATCAATGATGGCTTCTAAATCAGCTCCTGAGAAGTCTTTTGTGCGTTTCGTAATTTTATCCAATTTTAGTGACCCTAAAGGCTTCCCTTTTAATTTTAGGTCAAGGATAGCTCCTCTTGCAGATTCATCTGGTGGTGGAACAAAAATGATTCGGTCAAATCTACCCGGCCTTCTAAAAGCAGGATCAAGGTGCCAAGGTGCATTGGTTGCTGCAAGTACTAAAACGCCATCATTATCATAGCGAACGCCATCTAATTCATCTAAGAATTGATTGATTAGGCGACGGCTATTACTATTGCGCATGTCTGTACGGCTAGCTCCTAGTGCATCTACCTCATCAAAGAACAATACGCAAGGCTTTAGATTTCGAGCCTTTTGGAAAATAGCATGAAGATTGCGCTCAGATTGGCCAATATACATATCGAGTATATCACTAATACCTACAGGAATAAAATTGGAATTGACTTGCCCTGCTGTGGCTCTTGCCAAATGTGTTTTTCCACAGCCCGGGGGGCCATATAATAGGATGCCCCCACCGATTTTTTTACCATAAGCTTTATACAAATCAGGATGCTGAAGAGGATGAATAATTTTCATTCTAATTTCTTCTTTAACCTCTGTCATTCCACCTACATCATCAAAGTTAATATTGGGGCGTTCTATTTCTACAGAAGATTCATTATCCTTTTCTTGATCGTCCGATTTTCCTGAGAATAACTTGATTTTTTCAGGTTCTGGATTAGGGTTTTGATTTGCTTTTAAGTTGATATCAGACTCGAGGAAACTGTCCTTTAAGTTTGGATCAAGAGCTACAGCATTTTCATAGGCTTCTTTTGCATCTTTGGCCTGACCACTTTGGAGCAATAACTTGGCATAAATGAGCCAAGCACCTGGAGGAGGAGTGCCCTTTTGCGTGAGTTCTTCAATTAAAACTAAGCCAGAACCGGTCTTTTCTTGTGCATGGAATGCATTGGCTAGGCCTATTTGCAAGACTAAATCATTAGGGGCTAATTTTAAGGCTTCTTTTAGTTCTAGTTCTGCTTCTTCCCAACGTTCTTTTTTAATTAATAGACTGGCTAAATATTTACGAAGGGGCAAATTATCAGGAGAGCTTTGGATCGCAGCTCTCAATTGATTTAATTCGTCAAATTCCATTTGATTCGTTTAAATAGATCATTATTTTACACACTATTGTAGCTGCATAAAAATAAGAGTTTCCGCTTAGCCATTCTATAATTGAATGATTTTAACGATAAATTAAATTTGAGCACATTTGGAAAAGTCCACAAACAAAACGAATTTCGTAATATATTAATGACGATATGTCTGAAACTACTGTTGTTCTAAAAGCAAGGTTGATCTTATATCATTTTGGTCAAATTTTATTGTTGCAGCAAACCAAACCAAATGGAGGTAATTATACCCTAGTTGGTGGTACCATTGAGAGTCAAGAGTTTGCGCGAGAGAGCTTAGTTCGCGAAACACTGGAGGAAGCAGGAATTAAAGTTAAGGCTAATGATTTGGAAATGGTGCATGTACTTCATAAAAGAAGCAAGTCTGAACATCGAGTAGTTTTTTATTTCGTTACTAATCAATGGAAGGGTGATATTAAGGCATTAGAAAGCCATAAGTTTAAGGCCGCGAAATGGTTTTCCATTGATAAATTACCAAAGCAGCTTACGGGTACTGTTCAACATGTCTTGAAAGAATATAAAGCAGGTAATCTCTATTCGGAGTTTTTCAAGAAGTAAGAACTGGTTTGAAAATTTGTCCTTTGAGGCGATTCTGTCAATCATTAGGTTAGATAATGGCAAAGGTTATGATTTTAGCTATAGCTAAATGAGTGTTCTTTGAACGAGATATAAGCTAATTAGTGGCGAAATAAGCCCGACTAATGAATTCCAAACCAGTTCTAAATTATTCCTTCACTAACTTAGCGTATTGAACAGTCTTTTGTTGATCATCTCTTACTACTATCCAGTAAGCACCATTGGTAAGTGAAGCAATATCCATGTTAGTTCCTACTATATTGGTAGTTAATAGCGTACGACCGAGCATATCAACAATGCTCACTTCTTGATCAAGCATTGGTTCTGAAAAATAGATCATATCTCTAGTAGGATTGGGAAAAATTTTCAAAGAGGATGAAGTTGGATGTTCTACAGAAGTAAGAATAAAATCATTACAATCTTCCACTGTGTTGGCTTTGAAAAAGCTGTAGAAGGTTGCTAAGATATTGTCAGGGTCATCAACTAAGGAGAAGTCAATTTTTACTGGACAGCAGCCAGGTACTTCTTGAATGAAATAAGTTATAGAGAAGTCATCATAAGTCTCATTTGGGGCAAGCTGAAAAGCAAGGCCTGAATTATGCATAATATTAGTAGAGACATTAGGCGTATGAGAGATATTATTATCGCTAATATAAGTAAGCCAAGGCTCTGGGCAGTGTTCCGCTACAGAGCGGGTCCATTTTAGGTCAATGGTCTCATCAGTGAGGTTGGTGACACCTACTACAACAATAAAACCATTATTTAGCCCTAAATCGACATTTAATTCTTGTGAATAAATAGTATCATGAGATAAGGCAATCATTTGCCCAAAATTATGATTTACAACAAATAAACTTATCAAGGTAAATAGAGCAAAGTTTTTCATGAGCTTTTATTTTAAGGTTTAGGAGATACCGTTTTCTTCTATTTCCAAAATAGCTTTCACATGTGCGTCTGCAATTTGCTGACGAACTTCATCTGTCATTAGTGCGGCAGCCTCTGCTTTATTATTGTAAAAACCATTTTCCGTAAGGATAGCAGTCATGCGTGTTTTTCTCAATACGTAAAATTGTCTATCTGGACGAGATTTGAGGTGACGATTATTAAAGCCGGTCTCTTCTATCAGGTGTTTTTGGAAGATACTAGCTACTTTTTGTCCTTTTTTACTATTGTGGAAATACCAAGTTTCGATACCTTTAATGCTTGCAGGAGCCCAATCTTTGCTACTTTTTGCGGGTGCTGCATTGGCATGAATAGAAACAAATAATTTAGGAAGTTTTGATTTTTTACGGTTGGTTCTATTTACTCTTTCCTCGAGTATATTTCCAACTTTTACTTCAGGGACGACATTGAAAAAGGCGACCCCTTTTTCCTCTAGTTGCTTAATAATTCTGGCGACGATATCTCTATTGAATTCATATTCAAAAAACTGTGTTTCCCCATCATCAAAAATGGGCGAACGTTTCCCTGCCGTTAGTTTCCCGTGGCCGTTATCTAAGCACCACAGAAATTTTTGTTTGTGTGATGCTGCAGGTGGGTCTGTTACGACAGGCGGGTCTGCTACGACAGGTGGGTCTTCCATGACAGGTGGGTCTTCCACGACAGGTGGATCTGCTACATCATCATCAAATTCTTTGTCTGGAATATTAGGATCAATGATAATCGGATCTGTTTCATTAGCTACTATTATGATGGTATCAGGTTGAATTTCAGAACCATCTTGAGGGAGATTAGGGTTAGCTGGTTCTATGGTAGTAGGGGGAGAGGTTGGTTTTTTTGATCCACCTCCGAAAAGTGCTCTAAAAAAACTTCCTATTGCTTGGAATAACTTTGATAACATAGTTTGGGAGTGTTTTGTGGTATGCTCAAATTAGTTTTATTCTCAATATACTTAAACTATATATAAAACGAGAGGTTCCTGAATGATTAAAGGCGAATAACTACAAATTCCATAGTTATTCGCCTTCAGATGTTTTAAAAAAGGAAAAGCAAGGATCGTACTTATATGTTGGTCACAATTTTAAATAATCGGCTCCAGTTGATTCCCTTACTCATAGTTCCTTCTCTAGTAGAGAACCAAATAATGATTGGTTTTCCTACGATATGATCTTCTGGTACGAAGCCCCAAACCCTGGAATCTTCAGAATTATGGCGATTATCCCCCATCATCCAGTAATGGTTCATTTTGAATGTATAAGAAGTTGCTTCTTGACCATTAATAAAGATTTTCCCATTACTTTCTCTTAATTCATTGCCCTCATACACACCGATAACTCTTCTATAGAAAGCGATATTTTTGGGACCGATTGCTATAGTTGCACCCTTTTTAGGGACATAAACTGGACCAAAGTCATCTACCGTCCAATTGCCATAATTAGAAGGGTCATGAGGGAATAAGCGCATATCCCCACCATTAAATTTCTTGATGATCAAGTTGCTATCCTGACGTAGGGACTGGAATTGCTTATCTGTCATAGAGAATAGGTAAGTATTGAGGTTCATACGACCTCTGACATTAGCATCATCTACACCATAAGAAGCTAATTGTTGTGTAGAGTAGCCTTCTGGAACTCTGACTTCAAACTCTTTTGTTGGACCAAGAATGATACTAGGGTCCATGGCTTGGATCTGTTCTGCTTGGTCTTGGTTCAGGATCAGTAGTTGAGAATTAGTATTTGGATCTTGTTTCAAGCGGTCTTCATCTGAAATCCCCCATTTAGTAAAATTAGTCATATTCAATGAAGCTCTAGGCGATTGTACATGATAGATGAACTGCACCTTTTCAGGGGTGTCACCCGCTTGGCCATTGATAAATACTTGTCGATTTCTTATTTCAAGGGTATCCCCTGGAATAGCTATACATCTTTTGATGTAGTGGTCCATTTTATCCATCGGACGAGTAACCAGTGGTGCTTTGCCATTGGCAATTTGGGTAGCACGAAGTTGTGGGACTTGGCCGCGATTGAAATCATGGATACTCCAAGTCCGTTCTGGGAATACGTAAACACTATCTCCCTCTGGATAATTAAATACCACTGCATCATTGCGTTTTATTTCGCGTAAAGCGGGGAAACGATAGTACGGTAAGTTCGGCTTTTCTAAGTAGGATTCTTTATTGAGAATTGGAATTCTATTATGCAAGAGTGGGACCATCGCCACTGTTTGTGGAGGGCGAATACCGTAAGAAGCTTTAGAGACAAAAAGGAAGTCGCCTACTAATAGAGAACCTTCCATAGAAGAGGTTGGAATAACATAAGCCTCTATCAAGAACATACGTATGAAGGCCGCTGCAAAAACAGCAAACACAACTGCTTCGATCCATTCACGGCCGGCAGATTTTTTATATGGATTATTGGCCTCTAATTTTTTGAGTTGACGAGTATTGTCCTTGTTCTTGGCTTCTTCTAATTGTTGTGCATATGCTTTTTCAGCAATGACAGTTGGGCCAATGTATTTTTCGTCTTTTGAAAATGCTAGATAGAAAAATGCAATTGGGGCATAAATTACTGCTATTGCAGAATGCCACAGTTGATATTTGCCAAAAGATCGCACCAAGTCCACACACAAACCGACATATATAAAGATATTGACGATAGGAATAAGTAGAAGTGCTGCATAGGATGGCTTACGGCCAATCAACTTGCACATTACCACAAAATTCAAGCCTGGGATCAAGCCCTTCCATCCTTCTTCTCCAGCTTTGGGGAAAAGAAGATATAAACTCACACTTAGTAGTACGTAAGTGATAATTAGGAATATCAGAATAGTCATAAATATACTTTTTTAGACTTCGCCTGCAAATATAAACGAAATTACGAGTTTGGCCTCCTTTATCAGTCGGCTAGATGAAGGCATTCATCTAAAAGAATAATTTCTCCGCCCATGATTTAGTGAAATAAGGCTAAAATAGTCGATCTAGGTGTTGATCCACCTCATCATAAATTTCTTTTCGTAAGCTTTTCTCCATGCTTGGAAATTCGCTTTTGATAAACTTTTGAGCGATTTGACCTTCTTTTAGGTGAGCTACTTCATCACATATATTAGTAATGGTCTCCATGATATGGGAAGAGACAAGTATGGTTTTATTTTGCTGCCTTAGTTTTTCAAGTATACGATATAGTTTCTCACTGCTTTCAAAATCAAGACCATTGAAAGGTTCATCTAAAAGGAGAAAGGGGCGATCTAATGCAATAGTGGCTAAAAAAGCGAGTTGCTTTTTCATACCTGTAGAGTAGGAGGTAGCATATTCTTGCAAGGGAAGTTGGAATACCTTATTCCATTCATCAATGGGAAAGGAGGGGTTTTTATTACTAGCGAGTTGTAAGTATTCTTTGGCTGTCATGTAGGAGTAGAAATAAGGATGCGTCTCTAGGTATGCGATATCTGTTGTTTTGATTTTTTGGTTTTTCCAATGTATTTGCCCTTTCTGAGGTTTGATACGTTGATAAATGCTATTGTATAGGGTCGTTTTACCTGCGCCATTTCTACCTAATAATCCTAGGATGGAGCCTGTTTGGATATTTAGATGAAAATCGTGAAGAACCGTTTTATCACTGTAACTAACTTCTAGATCTTTAATATTGAGCATGAATTACTGTTTTGAATAAAACCAATTTAATCTATTCTTTGCCTTTCGGGAAAAGCGAAAAAGAAAATAAATGCTTCCCGGTAAAAATAATGGGATAAACATTCCTGCTGAGAAAAGTGCAATAGCATTCTGGTTGAATGCTTTTTTTCGATGAGGGCGATATACTGAATATTTATAACAAAGTGCAAAACTTATTAGTGCAAGACTAAAAACTAATGCAATAAGGAGTAAGTACCAATAAGAAAGATGGAATATTAAAAAAGCCATGCCAAGCGGAAGGAATAAGAGCAATAAAGCAGAGAGGTGCCACTGTAATTTTTTTAGCATAAAAAGGGAAAGAGGCGCAAATTGCTCTATCATAATTGGAGCCTCCAATTCGTCGTAAAAGTTAGTCATAATATAGCTAATGATAATGATGCTTACCAGCGGGCCTGCTGGATAGAATGCACAGGCTAACCCGATTACATAACAAATAGCCATAAATATACCATTTCGGCGAAAGCCAGAGCGCCATTCAAATAATTGGAAAGGAATGAAATGCAAGTTAAGAATTGGCTTATTGCGCGACTTTAGCTGAATAGGGGGGATCAATGCTATGATTAAAATTAGAGGAGCAAGCTGGAACAGGATGATCCATTTTTTAAAAACTATTGCTAAAAGTAAAGCTAAGGGTAAAACAAGAAGATAGTATTCTGAGAATAATAGAGGGAAGGTTCGAGGGTAATATTTTTTTAAAAAGGTAATATCATTTCGATTAAAGTGGATACTTAATGGAATGGTTGAGAGGGCTATGGCCATGCCCCAAGCTGGTAATTTTCCTAATTGTGCTAGCAAATTGATCAGAAAACCAAAACATATGATTGCAGCAACTAATAGGAATCCTAGACCAATATCTTTGGTTGCTCTCCATGCTTGTTTTATTCTGAAGTATAAATATTTAATAAGCATTAGGTATTAAAAATATCTTTTTCAGTAATAGAATGATTAATTATGGTGTTGAATTTGTATTTTAGTTGCGCAAAATGCGGTAAGCTTTAACAAAAAGCAATTCTTTTCGACTAACTCAACCAAAATAGGCACGCTTCCCAATAGCTGAGATGTAAAATTTTCAAATCTTTTGCTTTACCAAAGTAGAGCTATGCTCGGCTATATGTATTTAATCAGTCATATTATTTGATAAGCAATGAGCATGAAATAATGATGTTGTTGTGTCTTTAGTCAAGCCTAAAATGGTGCATGATTTTATACTTTAATTGCTCACTATTTTGACTGGACGCAATACGCTCAGTAGTTAAAATTTATAGTGATCATGATAAAATGGAGATATTCTTTTTATTTAGTTTTGATTGTCAGTATGTTAGAAGGGCAATCTCAGTTTGGCTTTAGAGCAGGAGTGAATTTTGCCCAGCTTTCAGAGATGGCCTTAAGTAGTGGTGTTGACATGAAATGGATGGAGGGGATTTACTTTGCTTGTTTTTTAGAAAAAAATGTGGGAGATTATTTTAATGTTCAGCCGGAGTTTGCTTTTGTGCAAAAAGGCTACAAAGTAAAAGGTACAGATACTAATTTACAGATTAGAGGGTCGAGCAATACTTCCGTTAGCTATGTGCAGTTTGGAAGTACTTTAAAGTTGAAGATTATAGATAGTGATGTGATGTGGACTTTAAATGGAGGTGGTTCTATAGCACTTGCTTTATTTGGCATTAATGAACTGAAATTATTTCCTGCCTCGGGGGAAACTTCTGCAACTACAAGGCTTGAGTTCGGCCGGGATAAGTATCGGCGGGTCGACTTTGAGATATATTTAGGAACAGGACTTTCCGTTCCAATAGGAGAGATTTCTTTATTATTGGATGCCGGTTATGGTTGGGGCGTACTAGATATAGAAGAGGAAAATGATACCCTTCACCCTCAGAATAGAAGTATGCGTGCTACAATTGGTATTGCATGGCAGATAGATTAATACCAGGCCTGAGTAGCTCCTTAATCCAAAAGCCATGAATTAGCACGAACATTACTAATCATGGCTTCTCAATGGCAAAAGATGCTTCTACTTATGCTCTTATTTCAAATTCTTTACACCCCGCTTTTTCTTTTGAATTTTCCGCAAGCGACTAGCTTTACTTTCTTGGTGAAGACGATTAACTGCTTTTACGACGTAAGTATATCGCCGTCCTTCTTTGGGTTGACCATCCAAAAAGCAATAGTCTTTTTGATTGCTATGGAAGGGCGTAATATGAATGATATTAGCTGGATCTTCAAAATTGCCTAAGCCTGAGCCTAGAAATCTATATAGTATATAATAGGCCGGCAGATTATTTTTATCCGCCTCATTCGGTTTCCATCTTAATTTGACTGCACCTTTTGAGCTTTTCACTTTTTTTAGTTCTGGAGGAGAGGGCAGAGCTAAGGAGCCGTCCTCTAGTTCTGTTTCTGGCAATATTGCTGGGTAGCGATAAGCATATTGAAGGGAGTCCCGAACTCCTTTTCTATTTTCTAATAAAGACCTTGAGCTGAAAAAAATGCTTCCTGAACTATTAAAATTCATTCTTTGACGCCTAATTTGCTCAGGTATTTCATTTGGATCTTCCCACGCGGGTTCATTATTCTGCCCTACTTTGTAGGCTGCATGCCCGATGTATAACTGTTTATTGTAAGTATTTGCACTCCACCAGTCGAGTAAAACTGCATGGTCAGCTGGTTCAAAACCAATATTCCAATAAAGTTGTGGAACTACATAATCGATCCAATCTCTTCGTAGCCATTTTAGTACATCTGCGTAAAGATCATCATAGCAGGTAATCCCTGCTTTGGTTTTGGAGCCCATTTTATCATCTTCATAGTTTCGCCAAACGCCAAATGGACTGATTCCAAATTTTACATAAGATTTATTTTGTTTGATGCTTTGACCCACTTTCTGGATAAGGTTATCTACATTTTGGCGTCGCCAATCTGCAATATTGCTATAACCTAGGCCAAAGTTGGCAAAGTCAAGGCTATCTGGGAAAGTTTCCCCCTTTACCCCATAAGGGTAGAAATAATCGTCAAAATGTATGGCATCGATATCGTATTTGTTTACAATCTCTTCTACGACTTCCGTCAAATGCTCCTGCACTTCAATCAAGGCAGGGTTAAGGTAAAAGCGTTTACCATATTTTACCATCCACTCTCTTTTTTGATGGAAAATATGGTTTGGGGCAAGTAACATGGTATCCAAATCGACGGTAGCTCTATATGGATTCAGCCATGCATGGAATTCCATGCTATTTTTATGGGCTTCTTCAATCATAAAGGCTAAAGGGTCAAAATTATCGTCTGGAGGTAAGCCTTG
>JAKVCU010000057.1:85607-104347 GCA_022448955.1 Saprospiraceae bacterium | reverse complement strand
CTTACTATTTTTGAGCTGACGCCGTGCCTGCCTGCTGGCAGGAATTTATTATACAAGCAATTTTGACTAGCCGCTTATTAGACATTGGTCATCTAGTATCAGATAAAGGGTTTCCCTTTTGCTTTATCTATGCCAAAATTCCAATAAGAGATATCAAAACCTTATTATTTACCCATTACCAAAATTATTCGCCTGTAAAATTAGGTTTGCGTTTTTCTAGAAATGCTTGAACTCCCTCCTGATAGTCTTTCGTCATACCTGCCATTGATTGAAACTCTCCCTCCATAGCCAATTGTTTTGTCAGATCATTTACCAAAGAGTAGTTTAGTGCTTTTTTAGTGAGTGCTAAGCCTTTAGTAGGCATCTTAGCTAATTTCTCTGCTATTTTCCAGCTTTCTTCTTCAAAAGATGTATCAGGAAAATATTTGTAGATCATTCCTAATGCATCTGCTTCTGAAGCCATTATTTTATCTCCAAGCATCATCAAAGCAGCTGCTTTTTGAAAGCCAATCATTCTAGGTAAAAAATAGGTCCCACCACTATCTGGGATAAGTCCAATTTTACTAAAAGCTTGAATGAAAGATGCACTTTCTTTTGCGACCACAATATCACAAGCTAAAGCAATATTTGCACCTGCGCCTGCTGCAACCCCATTGACAGCTCCTAGAATAGGTTTCTCTAAATTCCTGATGAGTTCAATAATTGGGTTGTAATGCTTTTCTACGATATTCGGCAAGCTTGGCCCATCTTCTGCTATAATTTCTTGTAAATCCTGTCCTGCACAAAAAGCTTTTCCTTCTCCAATTAGATAAACAGCCCTGATTGTATCATCTTCTCCACATTCCTTTAGTCGGTCTTGAAAAGCGAAGGCCATTTCTTGATTGATACTATTAAATACATTTGGCCGATTTAGAGTGATCTTTGCAAGATTTCCGATTTTTTCAAAAAGAATACTATCCATAGGTTACTAAATCTTTATTTAAAATTGTTAATTGCTAATTGCTTCGAAATGGTGAAGTAGAAGGTCGTACCTTTTCCAATTTCAGATTTCAGGCTAATTATGCCATTGTGCTTTTGGACGATTCGCTTACAAATAGATAAACCTATGCCAGTTCCACTAAATTCATTTCGATGATTAAGACGTTTAAATATAGCAAAGATTTTATCCATATCTTCCTTTCTTATACCTATTCCATTATCTTCCACATAAAATTTATAGCATTCGCTATTTTCTTCAAGTAGACCGATTTTCACCCAAACTTGATGATTTTTGTTAAACTTAAGTCCATTATTAATGAGATTAAAAAACAACATTCCCAATTGTTCTGGTTCACAGATCACATCTTCTGGAAGATTCTCAATAATGACCTGCCCATTTTTATCTTTAATTAAATGTTGTAAGTCCAATATTTTGCTCCTCAACACTTGATCCAGATTTGTTTTTACAAATTTCATTTCGACTTTATCAAGGGTTGCATATTCCAGCAAATTTTGGATTAAATCCGACATTCTGCTTACTCCATCTACAGCAAATTGAACATATCGCTTGCCGTTTTCACCTAATTGATCGCCATATTGTTTATCCAATAATTGTACAAAATTGCCTACCATTCTGATGGGTTCCTTCATATCATGTGATGCGGCATAAGCAAAATATTCCAATTCATTATTAGATCTTCGCAGTTCTTCATTAGCCTCTTGTAAATCCTTTGTACGCTCAGAAACAAGCATCTCTAAGTTTTCGTTACGCTTTTTTAGTTCAGTATTGAGTTCTTCTATTCTAAATTTTTGGACTTCTATTTTTTCTGTTCTTTCTTTCACTTCTCTTTTCAGAATTCGGCGTCTTTTCTCTATCCATTTCACCCTATTGTGATATAATAAAAAACCAGTACAAATTATTAAGGTAAAAAATAGCGTACGAAACCAAATAGTCCTCCAAAAAGGGGGGATTATCACTAGGTTCAAGGCAGCACCCTCTTCATTCCAGACTTGATTATTATTAGAACCTCTTATTTTAAAGGTATAACGTCCTTCGCTGAGATTGCTATAACTCACTGAGTTTCCCTCTTTAAGCATTCGCCATTCTGGATCGAAGCCTTCCATTTTAAAGGAATACTGGTTCAATTCAGAATGATGATAGTTCAATGCAGCAAAACTAATGGAGAAATAATTTTGATCATCATGGAGTTTAATCTCATCCATAAAATTAAGGTCTCTTTCCATTGGCAATGTTTCACCAAAAACGGTAAAATCTGTAAAAATTAAAGCAGGAGCAGTTGTATTATACTTGATTTTATCAGGGGAAAAAGAGATAAATCCGTCATTAGTACCAAAACATAGTGTACCTGCCTTAGACTCGAAATGACTACTCAAAACAAAGTTGTTTCGCTCCAAACCCAATCCTACATCAAAAGTATTGATTTTTTCAGATGCTAAATCAATAGAAAAAAGACCATTTCTAGTGGACCCCCATAACTTCTGATCCTTTGCAAAGATTAAGGATACAATTAGTGTTTGTAAACGATCATGTTCAATTTTTTCAAATCGATCTAAAATAGTTGAATATTTATACAAGCCATCCTCTGTCCCCACCCAGATATCAGCTTCTGTTGCTTCTAAACTAATTACCCGAGTGTTCCCCAAGGAGTAGGGATCATCCCGATCGTAATAAAAAGTTTGAAAGGAAAGATGATCATCCGCTAGTATGGTCATTCTCATTAAACTCCCATAACTTCCCAACCAATAATTACCTTTGGGGCCTTTTTTAATACTATTAATATCCTTTGTAAAGATACTAGAGCCATCATTTTTTGGTAAGTATTGTTGATAATCACCTGATTCTGGGTTGAATCTCACCAAACCATTATCAGTGGCGATCAAAAACAAGTCTGGACGTACAATTTCTATATCGGATGCAATAAAATTAATAATTCCTCCTGATTCATCTTTCAGATTGAGGATGAAAGTTTTTATGTCCTCTGTTTTAGGATTAAATCGGCTAATCCCACCCTGATGTGCTATCCATAAAAATTTGCCATCAGAAATTAACTGCCTAATATAATTGATTCCAATCCCTACTAAAGCGCTTAAACGTTTGGAGAAGTATTCACTTTCTTTCGTTTTTAAGTCATACTTAATTAAGCCTGTGCCCTCTGCTGCCAGCCATATTTGATCTTCTATTTCAGCAAATCCACGAATATTATTCCTAGCAAGGTGTCCTTTTAGATGACTTTCAAAAGGATATTGTGCAGGATCATACTTACTAACCCCTCCAGCAGTAGCAATCCAAAGAATATCATCTCTGTCTTTAAAGATGTGTTCTACATTGTCATGCGCTATGTGAAAGGAAGAATTATCTATTCCAGAGACTCTTAAAAATTGATGTGAATTATTCCCAAAATCATTCTTTCCTATTACAGCTAAAGTATCCAGCTGAATGATGTTTAAACCATGTATCGTACCTATCCAAAGCTCATGATTACCCCCTTCACACATGGTCAATATCCTGTTATCACTTATCGTAGAGGGTTGATCGATAGTATGTTGAAAGGCATAAAACTCAGCCTCATTCTCTCCCATTATTCGAAGAGTAGATGAGTCCAGAAGATTTAATCCATCGTTAAATGTACCTACCCAGATTCTTTGTTGGCTATCTTCCAAAATACTCCAGACTTTATCTCCCCGAAGAGAAGCTGGTTTACGCTCATCCCTATAAAATCGTCTAAAAGAAAGCGTTTGATTATCTGGAAAAGGAAAATTTTGATCCAAAAGATATAGTCCTCTATTCCAAGTACCTACCCAGATTCTACCTTTCGAATCTTCTAATATAGAAAGAATAGATTTTGCCCTCAAAGCTCCATAATTTTTAGCTTTTGGCAAATAGGAACGAAAAGTTTCTGTACTGGGGTCAAAGCGATTTAACCCAGCTTCAGTACCTACCCAAATAGTTCCAAATTGGTCTTCTTCAAGACTTAGAATTTGATCATTACTTATACTATTTGAGTCTCTCGGCTCATGGGTATAGATTTTAAAAGTTTTATTGATGGGATCAAATCGTTGAAGTCCATTCTGCTGTGTTCCTAACCAAATCAATCCATTTCGATCTGTTAAAACACATTTGATATGCATATTCAATGACGAATCGGAAATGACCCTGAACGTTTGTCCGTCAAACTGGCAAAGGCCATTGGAAGTAGCAAACCAGATCATACCTCGCTCGTCTTGTATGGTTGCGTAGACTTGGTTAGAGGGTAATCCTTCCTTGATCGTATAAGATTGAAATTGGGGTTTTTTAACATTTTGCGTAAAGCCTACATACCAGAAAATACACAAAAACAGGAGTGTGCAAATTAACTTAAGCCAGTCTGAAAATTCATTTCGCATAATCATCAATTAGAACTACTCAACCTTCGTCATGTCCAAATTTCTTACCATTAAAAGATATGATTTGGCGAAAGAGGTAACGGAATCAAATTCTAAGGTAGAAAGGATTGGATCTATTTTATTAAACTGTGCTTTGTTTTTATCTACCACCTTATCTATACCTTTTTTTATTCCCTTTTTGTTTAACCTTTTATTATTGGTATCCCAAAATTTAAGGGTAAATCCTAAATCGTTAAAGTAGTCCCGTTCAATTACTTGGAAATAGAGTAGAAAAAAATCGCGAGTGGCCCTAGGAACAGCGTAGTTGAATAAACAATAACCAACAATATAAGAAGGAATAGAGAGGGCAATGACTTCATAGCCATTTTCTTTATACCAATCCATATTATTTAAGTTATTATCAATAAAACTAACGATCCGATCATGATTCACAGGTGTCGTAATTCCAAAAGTAGATTTTACTCGGTACATTTCTTTATAAAAATCATTGGATGGCCGTTGCAATAATTTTCTCAGTTCTTTACAAAGTGCTTGATTTTTTTGAATAGTGGTTTTACCGTCTTGATTAAAATATTCTCTATGAATTCTTTCTAGCATTTCCATCATATATCCTTCTGGGACAACAAGGAAGTCTAGTTTATAGATCGCACTTAATAATATATATGCTATTCCTCCTGGATATTGGTCTTTGTCTAACTTTCCATTATCAATTTCACGAAGGACATTTTGGACCTCGTTTACCAAAAATTGGTGTTTCACTTCTTTCTCCTGTTGGGGTAAAGTTTCTAGGTGATCCGTTTCTACTGCTTGCAAATTTCGAAATTCATCCAATAAGAGATCATCATGCTTATCAGCTCTCGTAGCCAACTCTTTTAGGGCATAGTATAATTTGTAAGGAGAACCATCCAAGGATGAAGTGTCAAATACGATTGTGATATTTTGGTCTCTATCCAGTGCAAATCGGCTATACTTTAACTCGAAGTTTTGCTCGATCAAACGTCTCATAAAACTAACATCCAGGGCATCTGTCCGCACTACTTTTGCTTCAGCTCTAACTTTCTCGGCAGTTGCATAACCAACAATTTTAACCGACCCTTGAAAAATCTCAAATTCGATTCCATCCTTCTCATTATCCCAAAATCGTACGTTATCTTCCTGCACATCTCTTAGATAATCAAAAAAATGACTATAACACTTTAAATATTCTTTATTCTCAAATGCTTCAAGGGCCTTATCCCAGGCATCATAATTACTAGAATCCTTATAGGAATCACTATACCTCCCAAACTTTATATTTGGTTGAGGTTCGTCTTCTATGACATTTCCAAACAATCGGTCAAATAGTCCCATAAAAAGCAATTATGCTGTTTTTTTCTCTGTCTTGAAGATGATTTCCAATGACATTACCCACAAATATAATACACCTACAAAAAAATAGTATTTTTCCACCATAAATCCCTCATACAATTTGCTTTTAATTTTGAACTATGGATACATTCCTATTTAGGACACCCATTCAACTGGGCAAAAGTAAGCTTGCGATCAATCACCAGACATCGGTCATGTTTTTGGGCTCTTGCTTCGCTGAACATATGGCCAAAAAAATGGATGAGGTTAAATTCCCTATTCTGCTCAATCCCTTCGGTATTCTTTACAATCCAATATCTATTGCTCAATCTATTGATCATATGCTTGAGACAAAATATTTCGAAGAGCGTCATTTGGTGCATCACAATGGGCTTTACCACAGCTTTGATCATCACAGCACATTCTCAAAGCTATCCGCTCAAGAAAGCTTAGACCATATCAACCAGTCTTTAAAGGAAGGCTCTGCTTTTATACAAAATACCAACTACTTGATCATCACTTTTGGAACCGCCTTTGTTTTTGAACAATTCCAAACAGGACAAATAGTGGCCAATTGTCATAAGTTTCCAAATAGTGATTTCAAAAGATATCGTTTATCCATTGATGCAATAGTTGCCAAATGGCAAGTCGTTTTGAAAAAGCTACTGGCCGTTAACCCAAACGTCCAAATTATATTTAGCGTAAGCCCAGTCAGACATATTAGGGATGGTTTGGTAGAGAACCAGAAGAGTAAAGCTACTTTATTGCTGGCCATTGATGCTCTAAGCCAACAATTTCCTTTTGTCTCTTATTTCCCTTCTTACGAAATTGTTCTAGATGATCTGAGAGATTATCGCTTTTACGGAGAAGATCTAATTCATCCTAATAGCCAATCCATACAATATATTTGGCATCATTTCCAACAATATTTTTGTGAGCCGGTAACGATAGACTTATGTAAAAAGATTCAAAAAATCGTAAAAGCAACGCAACATAAAGCCTTTCATCCTCAATCCAAAAAACATCAATTTTTTTTAGTAAAACAGCTTGAACTAGTCATTTCATTAGAAAAACAATTTCCTTTTCTGGATTTCATAAAAGAAAAGAATATTTTTAGGAATGCTTTAATTTAATAAATTCATTTTCTATGACTAAAAGTTTACCAATTTTTCTTTCTATCCTATTCCTAGGGGTTCAATTAAGTTTTGCTCAAAACCTTGTAGATGCAGAATACAAGGGTTCTATTTCAAAAGAAGATATGATTGCAAATTATGGCTTCTTAATGCAGTACGGAGTAGACATGTATAAAATCACTTATGAAACAAATGATGTTTTTGGACAGTTAGATACCGCTTCTGGTCTACTAGTTCTTCCTATGCATGATCAACCGACCGAATTTCCTCTATTGTGCTACCAGCATGGTACTATAAATAGTCCTACTGATGTTCCTTCAAATTTACAAGGGGGATATGAACTGGCAACTATATTTGCAGCTGTAGGCTACGTTACCACTGCTGCCGATTTTTTAGGTATGGGCGAATCCAGAGGTTTCCATCCTTATGTACATGCAGACTCTGAAGCATCTGCAGCTATTGATATGCTTTTTGCTGCAAGGCAATACGCTGATCAAAATGATATCCTACTAAATGACCAACTATTCGTAACTGGTTATTCTCAGGGTGGCCATGCCGCGGCAGCTGCACATCGAACATTACAAGAAAACTATTCTGACGAATTTACCGTAACAGCTTCGGCTCCCATGTCTGGACCCTATAGTATTTCGGGAGAAATGCGTGATGTTATTTTATCTAATGAGGAATACTTTTTCCCAGCGTATGCACCGAACACTATTTTATCTTATGATTATGTTTATGACCTATTTGACGAGGTTGTAGAAGTATTCAAAGAGCCTTATGCAACTGTAATTAGCCAATTTTATGATAATCAAATTGGACTTGGCACCTTGAATAACCTTCTAATTACTCAACTAACTGCTAATTCGGGGGCATCTGTAGCAAGAAACCTTTTTCAGGATAGTATTATAATGGAGGTAGAAAATAATTTTGACCATCCCTTTAATGTGGCACTTAGAGATAATGACGTTTATGATTGGACGCCACAAGCACCAACAAGATTAATATACTGTCAGGCAGATGATCAGGTGGTCTATACCAATGCCATTGTGGCAGACTCTGTAATGAATATGAATGGAGCACCAGATGTTATGGCACTTAATGTCAATCCAACGGCCAATCATGGCCAATGTGTAGAGCCAGCTACTATCTCCGCTTTGTTATTTTTCGCTGGATTTCAAGATATCACTGTAGATATTAATCAGTTAGAATCTCCATCAATCGATATTTACCCTAATCCTGCGAGAACAAGTATTACTATTGCCTCTACAAAAACTAATAGTCGATACCGCCTAATTGATACACAAGGAAGGTCAATAGAAACTGGTCGCTTACAAGATGAACAAACCACCTTGGATATCAGCCAATTCGCCAATGGTTTGTATTTCTTACAGATAGAGCATGACCAAAAGATTTTCCAAGAGAAAATCATCATTCAAAAATAATGAGCAAAAGAGAGTAATCTTCTTAGATGCTATCTGTATCAGACCTAAATGCACCATGATTTTTTGCTGAGCAAAAAATCATGATGCATTTAGTCTGTTGTTCTAAAAGTACTTTCTATATCAATCGATTCACACTACTGTGCTGATCTAATTTCTGGTCTTCTCCTACTGAAATTAAATTAAGCCCTGGTGTTTTACCTACTTCCAAACTTCCCAAATCTTTTTCAAAGCCTAAGGCTTGTGCCCCATTTAGAGTAGCCCAACGCAATAAGGTTGCAAATGGAACATAAGATTGATACCGGCTAATTGTTTTCATCTCTTCCAACACCGAAAGTTGCCAGTTAGAGGTTAGACTATCTGTCCCTATTGTCATTCGAGCCTTGGTATCTAAAAAGGCTTGATAGTTTGGCAATCTATTCTCGATGTATAAATTAGCATTAGGACAAGTGGCCCAGTAAACATGGTCACTCCATGCCTGTGCCGCTTTAATATCATCCGCTGTAGTTAATGTATTATGTACAAATAGGCTCCTACAATTTGGATTCATATGCTCTAAAGCGTAATGAATAGCCGTTTTAGTTGTCGCATGAAAATGATCTAATGGAAACTTAAAATCTTCATAAAACCCAATAAAATCCCCCGTTTTACTTAGAAACAATTCATTTTCAGGCGGAGTTTCTTGATTGTGAATACTCACAGTAATTCCACTCTCAGGATTGCGATCATTGATAATGCTAAATAAATTCTTTGAGACAGAATATGGCGCATGAGGAACATAGCTTTTTTGATTGCCATGTGCAGTGCTCTGTCCTTCAAAAACATCTTTATACTGTGCAGTAAATTGCTCTGTCGCCCCTTCTTGTAGGAAATCAAACATTTCCACGAAAGTGTAATAACGAATTTTACTTTTATTCTTTTGTGCAGCTGTATCCAACTTATTAGAAATATCTCCAACAGCTACAATTCCTTGCTCATACATGTAATCATCAGCCTTTGCAATTGCATCAAAGATGACATCCATCGGGAATTCACGATAAGCAACCACATTCTTAATAAAAGGAATCAGACCTGTGCCCGTATTTACTTGACTGATCATATGGGATAATTCAAGATGGCAATGCGTATTTACAAAACCGGGAATAATACTTCCTTGATGCTTCTGAACACTTGATGAATCGTGTTGATCCGCAGTATCAATGGATAAAATCTTTCCATTATCATCTGTCACTATAACCCCGTCTTTGATAGGCGCTCCACTGACCGTATATATAGTATCCGCACTAAATTTATGCATAGCTATTATTTTTACTATTCCATATAATGCCGTAAAAATAAAAAAACCGCACCATTTACCGACCTGCTTATTAAATTCTCTCTTACAAAAACTAGTTTTGCAAAATCAGCTTGAAAACCAAGTCTTCTGGATTCGTCAAAATTATTAGCATATACTTAAAATCCCATCAATCGGCTAGCTGTAACAAGTTTCCTACAGCACTTTGTTAAAATGCTCAGCGGTACCATAGTACCGCTTACTTTTTTTGACCACCCTGATTATGCATTTAACACTCAAATTTAGACAGCTGAAGTAGCTATCAACTTCATTTAATATGATCTAAGTCAATCATCGTACCAAATAGCTGAAATTTATTTTAGAACCTATGGAATACTTGTACCGATATACCGATAGTTATCATTAGTAATATTTGGATTAAACCAATAACAAAATATAGAGTCCAAGAAGAAAATTTACAATACAAAACTTATGAAGAATCAGATTTTCTCCTGTCTTATAATAGTGATATCTTTGATAGCCTGCAATCAGGATAAAGACAATATAATATCCCCTGAAACATCTATACCAACAGTGAAGCAGCTACCTACCTATCAAGTAGACATAACTGAAAATATTACTTATGCTGAAGGGCTTAGTCATCAAAGTCTTAATAGTACGGATGCATCTGTAATCCCCCTATTAATGGATGCTTATGTTCCAGACAATGATTTAGAAAATAGACCTTTACTCATGTTAGTTCATGGAGGGGGATTTACTGGAGGCTCTAAACAACAAGAACCCCTAGTCGATATGGCACAATATTATGCAGCCAGAGGATTTGTCGTATTCTCAATTGATTACAGGCTTAAAGGTGATAAGGGAACAATTCCACAAGAATGGATAGATGCCAGTAGCAATATTAATCCTGAGAATCTTGGTCAATTTTATGCCGTGTACCCTGCCCACAGAGATGCTAAAGCTGCTTTAAGATGGATAGTAGCCAACGCAGATAACTATAATATTAATACAGATTATATTACAGTTGGTGGTGGTTCAGCAGGAGCAACAACATCCATAGGGATTAGTGTATCTGATTTGAGCGATTATAAAGACGAACTAAGCTTAACTGAAGATATTACCCTAACGTCCACTAATCTTTCTCAAACATATGAGGTACGAACAATTCTAGACTTTTGGGGGTCTGACAATTCTGTAGAAATACTAGAATTAATTTACGGATATGAAAGATTCGACTCAAACAACCCCGCATTGTTTATAGCTCACGGTACAGAGGATCCCACCGTTCCTTTTAGTAATGCAGAAGATTTGAAAGCCATATATGAAACGAATGAAGTTGATTTTATTTATTATCCATTAGAAGGTAGAGGCCATGGTGCTTGGAATGCAACTGTGGATGGAAAAAGCTTGTCAGATTTATCTTTTGATTTTATAGTTGAAAATCAAAATTTGAATGTCGAATAAATAAGAACTACCCATCCAATGAATGATGGGATATGTTGTTAGGCTAGAACCTGTCTGCCTATGGCTGACAGGTTTTAACGCCCCTTCAAAAATCATGCGCAACTTTACTATCGTCAGTTTCTTATGATTTTTGAAGGGACAATTTTATTATACAAGCAATTTTGACTAGCCGCTTATATGCCAAATTATGCTTTATTAACAAAGCTCCAAAATATTTTGCTTGCCCGACCGCATAGGTTTAAATCATCAATATTATTACATCTTCTTACCTGCCTACCTTGATTTAATCGAAAATCTATCGCTTCAAAATAACAATTAACCTAAATTACAAAGTATTAATATTTCAAAAGCAGTATTTTGATGTGAAAACATTCCAAAATAAGTGTCTTGAAAAATAAAAATATGAAGACTATCTTCCAAATTACTTGGTTCTGTGTCGTTTCATTCTTGATCTTCATGTGTTGTTCGACACCACTAAGGTCTCATTTCATTCAAGCTCAAGATATTGAGCAACTACCTAATAGCTATGAAGACATAAATACTGATCCCAATAACAGAAAAAGAATCGATCCACTAGCCTATGCTCCTGATACTAGTCACCTTGATCATACTCCCATGAAATATATAAGGATGAATTTCCATTTCATGAATTCTACGGATAGTAAAAATAATCTAACAGGAGATGCCGCAAGAAAATTTGCTAAGGATATGATAAATACAGCCAACCGGAATATGGCAAAAAACAGGAAAATGTTATTACCTACTGGAAATAACACCCCTGTTCTCCCGCTCCAATTCAAATTTGTCATTTCCCCAAATCCTAATATCCCTGGTAATGATGGTATTTACTTCCATCAAGACGATGACCTTTATTATTACATTCATCGTGGGAGAAACAGGAACCGACACAAGCGAAAAGTGATCAATAAATATGGTGTGCAATTAGATACAGTGTTAAATGTATTCATAATGCCTCACCACCCAGATAGCCTTGCATCATCAACTTACAAAGCCTATGATGTAGGAATTGCACTTCGCAATGCCCTAAAAATTAATGGCAATATCAAAACTAAAAAAGGCTCCTTCTTTGCGACTATCCTTTCTCATGAAGTAGGGCATATACTAGGACTTAGCCACGCTTGGTTAAGACATGATGGGTGTGACGATACTCCTACTCATAAAAATGATTGCCTAAATAGAAGTGCCCCTGGCTGTGAAGGTAGAACATCTAACAATGTAATGGATTATAATATCTATCAAAAAGCATGGACCCCTTGTCAAATTGGGAAAATACACGCAAAAATTGCCAGAGAGACTAGCATTCAAAGAAAATTTATTGAACCATTATGGTGCGAATCAAAAGAATCAAAACATATCAGAATTACTGATACCATATTCTGGGACATCGAAAAAGACTTAGAGGGCCCACTTACCATCGAGTCTGGAGGATCACTTCGTGTCAGTCAACGATTATCTATGCCAATAGGTTCAAAAATCACCATTCAAGCGGGTGGAACACTAATCCTAGATAATGTGAAAATTCACAATAGTTGTGGTCATACTTGGCAAGGAATTGAGATCCAAGAATTAGGATCAAAGAAAGGAAAATTACAGGAAATTGGAGATTGTCAGGTAGAAGATACGGTTCATCCATACCCCAATACTCAATAAACTATTTATTCTGATCATTACGAACAAAACTTAACATCAATGCTAAAATCTATCTTATTTGGACTAGGTATGTTTTTTCTTCTTGCCTATCCAACCTATTTGATTTACGAACAAGAAAATATTTTAGCTAGCGGTACATTATATAAATTCCCATTGGCTCCTGTCGATCCTTATGATGCTTTTAGAGGAAAATACTTGGCTTTAAGTTACCACTTTAGTGATATCAATACAACAGAAAATTTTAAAGAAGGGGATCAGGCTTTCGCCAAAGTAGCTATTGATTCTGCTGGTTATGCTTATCTATTTGACGTCAGTCATAAGCGACCATTATCACCCTATTTATCTGTGATCGCGGATTACCAACACACTAAGGGCTTAATTACATTAAGAGTGCCTAAATCCATTAAACGATATTATCTGAACGAAAACTTAGCTTCAAAAGCGGAACTAGAAGTACAGCGACTTCGTTCAAATCGGGAAGAAGATGAGGAGGTGAATGCCTATGCAAGCATAAAAATTCACAAAGGTCATACGAGTTTAGTAGAATTATTTTTAGACGGAAAACCTATCTTAGATTATTTGGCCGCAAAGCCAAAAGAATAGCCCTATCCAATCCAAGGCCTTCATATTATATGATGGTACTTCAGCTAGGTTTTCATCAAATCACCTAAAAGTTTTCTATAATTGCGATACCGCCACAAATAAGCGAGGCCTTCGCCAAAGCTAGCTTCCTGAATGCCACGTATTTTATTAGCTCTACTGATAGCGAGCACCTGTTCCCATAAATAGAAATTATCCTTATATGCCTGCCACAAGGAGTAGTCCTTATCATAAATATGAGCCAACTCTCCCCCCACTCCATTAATCTCAATAATTTTGAAGTTGTGGAGTTGTTTTAGCTCTTTTATCGAATTACACTTTATATCAAAACGACATACATGAATACCGACCAAGTATGTGAATACTTGATCAAAAGCGTCCCTAAGCTGATCATCAATCAAATGATTTTGATTATGAAAGGTAGAGCCTCTTGCATGATTACCAATATCCGAAAACTTTACGATCTCTCCATCCTGAGGTTTGTAATCCAATTTCTCTTTATGCTCTGCCTTTATTTCTTTCATGCGCATTAGCCCTTGTCGTCTTTCTTGGAGAAGCTCATGCACCGTGCTCTTCCCATTACCGACCACTCTGAGATGTTCCTTCCAAGTGAGCGATAATACCTCTCCATGTGGCTTTTCTGGATGGCGAATATAGTACACACTATATTCATAAGAATGATCTGCAAATTCTTGTATAAGAAAATCAATGGGATGTTTAGCGTAGGCGAAGAGAGCCTCCCAATCATTAAGCTTAGCCACTAGGCGGCCTCGTTTTCCTATATTGGGTTTTACAAAAATAGGAAATGCTAGTCCAGCTTCTTCGAAAGTTTTTTTTATGGTTTCATTACATGTTCCACTTTTAATAAAAACAGTATTCGGGATAAAATCTTTAGGTAAGTTTTCATAAATCTTCCACTTTGATTCACCAGAGATACCTCCCCCCTCGATACCTGGATTTACAGCGGTAAAAAAAAGCAAAGAGCGAGCTCGCAAAGCGACCCAAGACCAATAAGCAAAGATGGGAATGTATAGAATATAAAATGGCCAAAATTCCCAATAGCGCCATTTTAAATAGGTGGGATGCTTTTTTAGTTTCATGCGTAGGTTTTCTTTTTGTACAGTTTTCTTTTAACGGTTTCCCTTTGTCATTCCAGCATGCTCAGGCGAGGTATAGAGTTTTAAGCCAGCTGACTTTTTTTGTGTTCTTAGCAAGTCAGTATAATACATCTGTATTTGGTCATTAGTCTTGATGATATTAGTAATACTGACCGTTTGTACTAATCCATGTCTATTCATGACCACATCATTGAGTGGATCACCATCTCCTGCATTTTGGTGAAAATCCATGATATCATCTAAGCTGAATCGTTGTCTAGTTAGCCATTCTGCAAACCACTTTTCTCTTTTTAGTATGACAGCTTTATCATATAAGGTAGCTGAAGACCAAATATAAAAGCCTTTTGTATGGAGTGATTGCACATGTTTATGTAGACCATCCCAACGAAATTCAAATAATTGGCCATCATCAAAAATAATCATGGTAAAGGGTTCCATTCCTTGGAACACAAAGCTCTGAAAAAATTCATCTGCAGAAGAAAAAGCGAAAAACTCCAACACCATAATCCCTCGACTTTTGCGATAAGGAGGAGAAGGTCGGTGTTGTTCAAATGCCCCATTCAATAAACAAACGACTTGATTGGTTTCAGAGATGGCAATCCAACTTCCACCTGCTCCTTTATCCCTGGGGAAAAGGAGTTGGATACCATCTTGGGTAATCGAACTTATGTTTTGAGGAGAACGAGCAGCATTTTCATCTCGATTGGAGGTCAAAATAAATTGTTGGTCTGATTGAGGGATGTAGGTTACTGTACACATGTTTTTTGTTATTCTTTAAGCAGAAATGGATTCATAAAAAACCGCTACCTGATCCAAAGGCTTGCGACAAATATCAGGAACTTTTGCGTATTCAGCTGGATACCCCACTGGAATAAGCAAAAAAGCCCTTTCATTAGCAGGTCGCTTTAATACTTTCTGTAAAAAATTCATAGGGCTAGGCGTATGCGTCAAAGATACTAAACCAGCTTGATGAATGGCGGCGAGCAAAAACCCAGCTGCTATGCCTACGGATTCATTGACATAATAATTTTTTTGTTTTTCACCATCGATGATATCGTAGGCTTTTTTAAATACCACGATTAAATAAGGTGCAATTTCTAAAAATGGTTTGTGCCAATCTGTACCAAAGGGTATTAAATCATCCAGCCATTCTTCTGACATCCGACCGTGGTAATTTTCATATTCTTCCTTTTCAGCTGCTTTTCTTATTTCTGCTTTAATGTTAGGGTCACTCACAATACAGAATGTCCAAGGTTGTTTGTGCGCGCCAGAAGGTGCCGAGGAAGCCGTCATGATAATCTGTTCGATGGTTTCTTTCGCTACCGGACGATCAGAAAAGTGCCGAAGGGTGCGGCGTTTATCCATCATCTGATAGAATACTTTGCTCCTCTCTAGACTTTCTTCTGGAGTATAGCTCAGGCCTGTATAGGGTATAAATGCAGCTTGTTTTTCAGACATGCTTATTCTGTTATTATTTTAGAGCATACGAGTTGTAATACACTGTAATGTAAATTAAAGCGTATTTAACTTTAAACTGACAAGTAAACAACTAAAAGTTGAACGCCATTAATGAATAAATTAACGGAATTTTTAGGCGCCCAATCACATAAAGGCCAAAATTCTTTCAACTTTTCGTATCAAATGTCGCCAAATTGAGGTTGTATGAGTAATTCTTCAATTACTGCATTGGGCCCTAAACGATATGCATTCCAAATGATTTGAGCGACTTCTTCGGCTGGCATCAGACGTTCTTTGGGTAAACCACTGCCTTCCCAAGCACTACTCCAGGTCGGCCCTGGTAGTACGGAAGTGACTTTAACACCTTTATCTTTCAACTCTTCGCGCATACTTTTACTCATACCAAGCATCGCATACTTGGAAATAACATAAAGGCCTGAATTGATCCTTGGCCCTAGACTTGCAATCGAGCACATATTAAATATATGTCCTTTCTTTTGAGCAATCATATTTGGCACAATCGCTCTACTAAGGTGAAATGCGCTGTATAGGTTGACTTCAATAAGTTGCTCTAGACTTCCTTCATCACCTTCTAATACATCACCAGGCAGGAATACCCCTACATTATTGATCAGTACATCCACTTTCGTGAAATGTGACTTTACGAATTTGGCGAAAGCCAAAACCTCCTCTTTCTTTCCCAAATCAGCGGTGAAAGGATAAATTTTAGCTGTGGCAAATTGGTCTTCGACCTCTTGCTTCAATTGCATTAAGTCCGCTTCATTTCTTGCAGCGACAGCTATATGCGCTTCATTTTGTGCAAAAATAGTCGTAATTGCTCTACCAATTCCTTTTGTAGCTCCTGTAATAAGGACGTTCATTCCTACGTTTTTTAGGTTCAATAAAAGAATTGTACAAAAGTAATGAACAAAAAGAATTTTGTCTCAACTACTTTTTCCTGCGTACTGTTCCTTATTTTGTGCCCAATTCTAGTTTAGGCTTATTAGTTGAGCGTTATTAGTTAAGTGTCATTATAAATATTGTACCCTTTGAACTATTAACTATTAACTGAATGATTGAAAACAATTTATAAGAATGATATTAAACTTCTTTCACAACTTCGGACGCTACCTTACGATGCTTTGGACGGCTTTCTCTAAGCCTGAGAAGTTTTCCATGTATTATAAAGAAACCTTGCGGCAAATGAATGACATCGGTGTCGGTTCCTTAACCATCGTCGGTTTGATTGCCATATTTATTGGTGCAGTAACTGCAGTCCAATTTTCCTATCAACTAGACGGCACCCTTGTTCCTAGGTATTACATCGGGTATATCGTGCGTGATAGTACAATTATTGAATTAGCACCCACCATTACTTGTTTGGTATTGGCCGGAAAAGTAGGATCGAATATAGCAGCAGAGATCGGAGGTATGCGGCAAAAAGAGCATATTGATGCAATGGAGATTATGGGTGTCAATACAGCAGCCTATTTAATCATGCCTAAGATTGTAGCGGCTGTTATAGTCATTCCGATGCTGGTGGCGATTGCTGCTTTTGTGAGTGTAATTGGTGGATATGCAGCAGCTGTTATTCCTCAGCTAATGTCTGAGGCAGAATACATTCAAGGGGTACGTTCCTTTTTCCAACCTTTTAATGTAACTATGATGTTTGTGAAGGCGATTGTATTTGCCTTTATCCTAACTAGTGTGCCATCATTTCAAGGTTATTATGTAAAAGGGGGTAGTATTGAATTAGGACAAGCCAGTACCAATGCAGTAGTCTATAGTGATATTTTGATTTTATTGGCAGATTATGTGCTTGCCTTGCTATTAACTCAGTAGATTATGATTAGAGCAGAAAATTTGATAAAATCCTTTGGCGAACATGAAGTTTTAAAAGGGATCACAACAGAGTTTTATAAAGGGAAGACCAACCTCATCATTGGTCGTTCTGGGGCCGGGAAGACTGTTTTACTAAAGCTTTTAGTAGGTCTTTTCACGCCAACTTCTGGTAAAGTATGGTATGATGATACCGACTTTTTTGCGCTAAGCAAGAAGGAAAAACGAAACATTAGGATGAAAGTAGGAATGCTTTTCCAAGCCTCTGCTTTATTTGATTCGATGACCGTTGAAGAAAATGTTCGTTTCCCTCTAGATATGTTTACCAACATGACCTCGAAGGAAAAACTGACGCGAGTGAATGATGTACTTCACCGAGTGAGCCTAGACGAAGCCAACCATCGTTATCCTTCCGAAATTAGCGGTGGTATGCAAAAAAGAGTAGGTATTGCTCGGGCAATAGTTTTGGATCCAGAATACCTATTTTGTGACGAGCCCAACTCTGGCCTAGATCCTAAAACGTCTATCGTTATTGATGAATTGATCCGGAATATTACCGTTGAAAATAATATTACTACCATCATTAACACCCACGATATGAACTCTGTGATGGAAATTGGTGATAACATCATCCTGCTCAATCAAGGAAATATTGCATGGCATGGCGATAATAGCCAAGTATTGGGTAGTGAAAATGAATTTTTACAGAATTTCATCTTCGCTTCGCCTTTCTTACAGCGATTGCGTAATTCAGCTTTGAAGAAATCTTAAACAGATGTATAGTTTTTTATAGATATATTTATCTTTGGGAAACTTTTTTAATGCAAATTGCATTTAAATGAGTAAACCGCCCAGGTGCTGGAATTGGTAGACAGGCATGGTTGAGGGCCATGTGTCCGTATGGGCGTGCGGGTTCGACTCCCGCTCTGGGCACTGTGAAGCTGAGCATTTTGCTCGGCTTTTTTAATTCTTGGTACGATGTTTTTTGTTT
>JAKVCU010000057.1:0-85512 GCA_022448955.1 Saprospiraceae bacterium | reverse complement strand
TGCTTTAGCTAGTAGCCATCGTAAGTATATCTATGTAGGCCTTTCGGCAAATCTGAAAGAGCGCATCCGTAGACATAATCACTCTAGTTTATTATTAACTCCAAAGCATACCAAGCGTTAAAATGGAAGAAATAAAAATTGGCAAATTAAGATTTACAAATCTTCTTTGAATATCACTAATAAAGTTACTCTCATTGAAGGTATTGGAAGGGTAGTCATGTTTTAATAAAACATCTGAGAATAAAAAGCTATATTATAATTTTAATGATCAGTTACTTTGAATGAAAAAGCTTTCCAATCTTCAGTAGAATATCTAGAGAGAATTCCAGCCATTAATAGTTCGATGGCTACAAGAACGGATGAGGAAGGCTCATGGTGGGGAAAGTTTCAAATTGATATTGAGCATAAATTTGCTTGGCATGCAGTACGAGAATTAAGGTAATATAAAAAACTATTTTTCCATTAATGATCAATTACCCACTATTTTCTATCCTATTTCTCCCGCGTCTTATTAAAATGGAGGACCAAATGAGTTCCTATCTTGGGTCATTGAAACTATGGATAAAGATTTTAAATTAGGTACACTCCAAAAGTGACTAGAAAGTAGATTGTCATATCCTGTCGATGATTTGAATAAGTGGGGATTTGAAGAGCTACTAACTCCTCATTATAGGATTTGACTTCCAGATACTTTAACTTTATTCCATTAAACTATTATTATTGGTAAGTTGTATATATCTTATGAACCAATACGGTTTAATTTATATATAGTCTTATATTTGTGTCATGGATAGCAAAACAAGTGTTTTCAACGAGAAAGAGGCAGAAAAATTAGAACGAATAGCATTCATTCTTAAAACAGTGGCACATCCTATGCGTTTGGGAATTATCCACTTGTTGGAACAACACCCTAAATTATCTGTCTCTCAAATTTGTGAAATGTTGGGTAGTGAGCAATCACTTACCTCCCATCACCTTCAAAATATGCGTTTGAAAGGGATTCTTAGCGTAAAAAGAGATGGAAGAAGTATGATGTATTCCTTAAAGGAACGCGATGTGTCCTTGATTATCGAGTGTCTAGAGAATTGCCAATGCAACATGTAACACATATAATATCAAGCACTTCGGTGCTTTTTTTTGTTTAATTATATGAAAATAACAACATATATTTTTATGTGTAAATTTGAATTTAATGACAACATTATGATTATCGACAATTAATTCGGACTTATTTTTGTTTTTCTAAAGAATTTGTTTGGAATAAAACCAGCCTAAAGAATGGGATTATTTAAGGAATCATCCAAAGCATATGCCATTTTCAACATCAAGTGTCCACGATGCCATAAAGAAGATATGTTTGATACGCCTACCTTCTCCTTTCAGCAGCCATTTGAAATGAGAGAGCGTTGCCCACATTGTAATTTAGATTTTTTCCCACAGCCTGGCTATTATTATGGAGCAATGTTCATCTCTTATATTTTCACTGGTTTTTTCTGCTTAGGTTTTATCATGTTTTTCCATTGGGTACTGGATTGGAGTATGGGCGCATCCTTTGGGCTCTTGATAAGTATTTGCGCTATTTTTTTCGTTTTTGTATTCCGATTAGCTAGATCTATCTGGATTAATATCAACTATAGCTACGATCCTTCAAAAGCAAAAGCATAATTTATGAAAAAGATCAATTTAGATATTGAAAAAGAAGTCTTTGAACAAATCGCACAGGAAATTCATAGTGATTCTAGCCCGGTGGGGATTGATGCTAAAAAGACTCATATCATCATTTTAGAAAAACTAGTTGCAATAGAAAAAAGATTAGCAGCCATAGAAGCTAAAATAAAGTAATCAATCAATACTCCCGTTTCAACTTGAGTAATAAGGCTAAAAAATTGATGCAATTAAATTTCAGTCAAAGGCTAAATGCTTTACGTCAGCTCAAAAATCATGCGTGACTTCCCTTTCGTAAGTTTCTTAAGATTTTTGAACTAAGCATTGTATTGTACAAGCAATTTTGCTCAGCCATTTACTGATTCTTTAGCTTCAAAAGCTTCTTTCATCAACTGTTTAGTATTAATAAAAAACGATTATATCAACTACTATGACAGCGTGATGTGCAAATAACTAAAACGGATCCCCGAAAGTAATTGCCGAACAAAAATGCTCTTTCATCCTGCCTAAAAAAGTTAGAAATAAAGGCCAAGTTTAGTTAGGAAGAAATAAAATAGCGTTATTATGAATTGGAAAAACTACCTCCCTGTCGCCCAATGGCTACCATTATATAATGTGACCCAATTTAAAGGTGATTTATCCGCTGGTTTGACGGTTGGCGTCATGCTGATACCACAAGGTATGGCCTATGCCATGCTCGCTGGTCTTCCACCCATCTTTGGTCTTTACACCTCCATCGTACCCTTATTAATCTATGCAGTCTTGGGTACATCTAGGCAATTAGCTGTAGGGCCAGTTGCGATGATCTCCTTGCTTGTCGCTGCTGGCGTTGGAAGTATTGCTAAGACAGATGTGGACCTTTTCATCGCGCTTTCGGTTACCCTTGCACTAATGGTGGGGATTATCCAATTTGTGATGGGCACCTTTAGGCTTGGCTTTTTGGTCAACTTCCTCTCCCACCCTGTAATCAGTGGCTTTACTTCTGCTGCTGCCCTAATCATTGGCTTTAGCCAATTAAAACACCTTCTGGGTATTGATATTGACAGAAGTAATTACATTCATGAAATTCTAGCTAGTGCCTTCACTAAAAGCGCAGATATAAATATTTATACATTAGGAATAGGCCTAACCGCTATTGCCCTCCTTATTTTAATCAAAAGAATTAAACTGCCTATCCCTGGTCCTTTATTCGCCGTTATTTTCGGTATAACCGTAGTTGCACTTGGTGGATTATCTGAACAGGGAGTAAAAATTGTAGGCATGATCCCGAAAGGATTACCTAGCTTCCAAATGCCTAATTGGGACTTCGCACTAATGATGGAATTACTCCCCATTGCATTTACCATTGCCTTTATTAGTTTTATGGAGAGTATAGCTGTTGCAAAAGCGATTCAGGCCAAGCACAAAAATTATAAGATTGTCCCCAATCAGGAGTTATTAGCATTAGGCTTAGCTAATATTGGCGGTTCATTTTTCCAAGCTTTTCCTTCCACTGGTGGCTTTTCACGTACTGCCGTAAATGATCAGGCTGGGGCCAAAACAGGTATGGCTTCTATCATTAGTGCTTTGCTCATTGCACTAACGCTCCTTTTCTTGACACCATTATTCTACCACTTACCAAAAGCCATTCTAGCTTCTATTATTATGGTAGCTGTTTTTGGTTTAATCAATGTCAAAGAAGCTGTACACCTCTGGCATACCGATCGTTCTGACTTTTTCATGCTTTTAGTAACTTTCATTGGAACACTATCACTAGGTATCGAGGAAGGTATCCTAATCGGTGTTGTACTTTCATTGGCTTACATCATCTATCAAACCACCAAACCACACGCAGCTGTTCTAGGTAAAATTCCAGGTAAACCTCATTATAAAAATATTGATCGCTTCCCAGAATTGGAGCAACGCTCTGATCTATTGATTTTCCGAATTGATGCAAGGCTATATTTTGCCAATGTAAGCTTCTTTAAAGAAACTATTGAGCAACTAATGGAGGAAAAAGGTGAAGATTTAAAAGCCTTTATCCTTGATGCAGATAGCATAAACGGTATCGATAGTAGTGCATTACATGCCATCGAAGATCTGATCGATGAATGCCATCAAAATGATATTACCTTTTATCTAGTTGGCGCCAAAGGTCCAGTAAGAGACTTTTTCCATAAATCAAAACTCGTTCAAAAAATTGGCGAAGAACACTGCTTCATACGCATCCAGCATGCGGTTGATTGCTATGATCAAAAAGGAAATAATCGATACCAAAATTATGCTTTACAAAACAATAATGATTGATCCTGTACTTGAAGAATTCTGTAACAAAAATAAGAGTAATAAAAGTGAAGTAAACCCCATGTACGTTCAATGCATTGTTCATAGATGAGAAGATATATTTTAAACAATGTTCCAACAAAAGAATAGATAGCAAAAACACAATAGCAAAGTAGGAGTTTTGCTAGTCAGCGTTTACCACTTAATGTATCATAGTTTTCATCAGTTGCTGGTATTGCTAAAAATGTTAGTTCCTTCAAAGCTTTTGCTTTCCAAAGATATCTAAGGCCATGCAAAATTTTATGGCAATATGTATCCCAATTAAAGCAATTTATATGGCTTTTGTATAGCCCTCACTACACTTTCTAGTTCGTTATCAGGATCTTGTACATGATAAACCATTCTTGTTCGATTATTTTTTAATCTAATTCTTAGATTCTTTGCACCTTGAATATTTTTTACGCTTAGCTTTTTGATCTCTTCTCTTGATATTTCTCCTTTGACACTAAAGAAAAAGAGTGTTGTTATTAGAATGATAAACTGCAGGCCACCAATAATGATACCACTCCAAAGCATAAATTTATCCCCCGTATGGAGAAATCGTACATAGGAAAAAACGCCATAGATCATCCACAAAGTTGACATTAAAATCCTGAGGTAAATTCCTTTACGATATTTATCTTCAATAATAATACCGTTACTTGTAAATTCAAGCTGACCTTTCTTTAATCTAAATATTTTCGCCATATATACTATTATATCATTGAATGATACATCAATTATAAAAAAGAGACCATTGATTTCATTGAATTCAACGACTAAAATTTGCAGGTCATTTCATACTGACCGATATAATATTCAAAGCCGATAGATTTTAGAAAGTTGATGGTTTTTTCGTCGCTTTGGTCAATGTTGATAATAGATTGTTTAGGATTACCTAATAAGTGAAGAGAGTGAAAAAGATAAGTACCTACGGACTGATTTCGATGTTTAGGCTGTACCCCAAATTGGGCAATTCGGCCTTTCACAGGATCTTTAATTGCGTATGCTACCAATTCATCATTCTTAAACACGCCCAAATAAGCAAAACTAGCAGTTAAAGCTTTTACGCCTTCAATATCATTTTGCCAACTAGGCTGAAAATTCCAGAAGGTTTTAATATACTCCCAATCCAAATCAAACAACTCCTTTGATATTAATTGATCACCGATAGGATACTTCAAAGGCTTTTCTTCCTTAAAAATCATGCAATCCAAATTTCTAGTAATGGAAAAACCTAGCTTTTTATAATTATGAATGGCTACTTCATTTGTATCAATAACTTCTAATAAGCCTTGGGAAATATTGGCTTCTTTAAACTTTGGAATTAGCCAATGATACATTTGTTTAGTTAGTCGATTTCCTCTATACGCTGGCAACACACCTGTACCTGCGTTATAAGCAGTTTTCTGACTTTCCCATAAGCCAACTGCCGATAGAATGAATCCTACCCATTGCCCATTTATGCTTGCGCCAACGGAGTAATCTAGGTCTATTCTATCTAGAATCATTTTCTGCTTGAGCTGTTGAGCGTTTAACTGAATCTTAATGATATAGTCGCTGAAAGCTTGATTAAATAAAAGTGCAAGTGTGCCTAATGAACAATGTCTTAAAGATTGGAATTCAAAACTAGCCATAAGTATCTAGTAATTGTTTAGCTTCTAAGCTAGCAACAAATTTCATGATTTTCATAAGCCTGTATCAAAAAACAAAAAAACAATAAGGCTCTAAGAACAATTTGCAAAATAGCTATGTTTAATAGCTTTACTTTCTTACCTTGGCGGAGAAAGAAAATTTTGTTAAAAAAAATGGATATTATTTACAAAAAGTATGGTACTCATGCGAGGCGACCAAGCCTACTTACGCTGCTATGTTGCCTAACTTTACTAATATTCACGAGTTCTACTTCCGTTTTCGAGTATTTTGAAAATATATGCATTGAAAGTATAGAATGTACGGAAAGTGGCGAAAAAACAGAGTTAGACAAAGAAAACAAACTTGATGACTATATTCAATCGAAATTTGAAGGTGAATATTTTTTCATTTTCCCCTTGATGATTGCTTTTAGCTTTTCGTCCAACTCTCGTCAAATATTTACAGAAATATCCACACCTCCTCCAGAACAAGCTTCCTAATTCAAAATAATAGTAAAACTATTTTTTGAGTTATACATAGGTGCCATCAAAAAGGCATTCACATTATTATTATACCGTTTTCCATGTATCAAAAAAATAATATTCTGATGAACGCAGATAACAAAAAAGGATTGTTTGCAAATTTAAAAAATGATTTACCTGCAAGTATCGTTGTATTTTTCGTAGCACTTCCATTATGTTTAGGAATTGCATTAGCCAGTGGCGCACCTCTATTTAGCGGACTTATAGCCGGTATTGTTGGGGGTATCATAGTAGGAGCCATTAGTGGTTCAAAAATTGGTGTTAGTGGTCCAGCTGCTGGATTAGCTGCCATCGTGTTAGTAGCTATTCAAGATTTTACTGCTGATTTCGGACCAGAAGTTGGATTTCAAGTATTTCTTGTAACTGTAGTATTAGCAGGTGTATTTCAAGTAATATTGGGTGTTTTAAAAGCGGGTGTAATTGGTTATTATTTTCCATCATCTGTAATTAAGGGAATGCTTACTGGTATTGGAATAATAATTTTTTTAAAGCAAATCCCTGTATTCTTTGGTCATGAAGATGCTAAAGTAAAAGGATTTGGATTAATGGACTTCTTTGCAAGCCTAGATAAGGTTGAAATCTCATCCACCATTATTGGTGTTGTTGGTCTTGCTATTTTATTACTCTGGTCATCAGTTTTATCCAAAAAAGGAAGATTTTTTCAAATTGTTCAAGGCCCCATCGTTGCTGTAGCTGTAGGTATAGCTTACTATTTATTTACTAAGGGTGGTGATTTAAATATTGCGACTCCAAATTTAGTAAATGTTCCAGTACCGAATAATACCGATGAATTTTTAAGACAATTTCCTTTCCCACATTTTGCCGAAGTATTCAACACTAAAGTATTGGTTACCGCTTTTACTATTGGTTTAGTAGCCAGTTTGGAAACCTTACTTTGTGTGGAGGCTACCGATAAATTGGATCCACATAAAAATGTAACCCCTACTAACCGCGAACTTTTCGCTCAAGGGGCAGGAAACATTGTTTCTGGTTTAATTGGTGGTTTACCAATTACTCAGGTAATTGTGAGAAGTTCAGCCAATATCAATTCAGGTGGTAGAACAAAATTATCCGCTATCGTTCACGGATTCTTGTTGTTAATTTCTGTCATGTTAATTCCATCCTTATTGAATAAGATTCCATTAGCAGTGTTAGCTGCAGTTCTATTAATTGTAGGTTATAAGTTAGCTAAACCAACTAATTTCAAGCAAATGTATGAGTTAGGATGGAAACAATTCGTTCCATTTATGGTAACTGTGATAGGTATTGTATTTACAAATTTATTGGTAGGAATTGGTCTTGGACTAGCAGTAGGAATCGTGATCATTTTGATCAAAAGTTATCAAAATTCGCACTTCTTGCATAAAGAAACTGAAAACGAAGCCGAAGGAAAATTAAAGATGACACTAGCTGAAGAAGTAACCTTCTTTAATAAAGGAGCTATTTTAAAAGAATTAGATCGTTTGCCAGAAAACTCTTTCCTAGAACTTGATGTCAGAAAAACCCGTTATTTAGATAATGATGTTATCGAAATTCTAGAGGATTTTTCTCTAAAAGCGAAAGAGCGTAATATCACGATAAAACTTGTTTCAGAAAAAGGAACAGTAGAAAACCCCGAAAGCTATATTGAGTTTTTTAAACTTAATTCCACTAGCAAATCGGCCTAATCAAACTCAAAATTTCAAAAAAATCCGCACAGAAATGTGCGGATTTTTTTGTGCATTATTATCTCTTATAAAGAACATCCCCCCTTTCTAGAAATGGGAAGAGCCTAGTTTATCCTATTCATCGTTACCATCTTTGGTATTGTATTTACAGATTTATTGGTTAGTCTTGGTTTGGTCGTTGCGATTTTCCGCATTCTTTGGAATAACTTTAAGACTCCTTATCATTTTGATTTAGGGAAACATGTACCTGAGAAGTCAGAGAAAATTGAATTAGCTGAAGATGTAAGCCTCTTAAATAATGCAAACATCCTTCGTACCTTAAATCAATTGCCAGATAACATTACTGTTCACATTGATACTTCCAAAGCGCGTTCTATTCACCCAGATATTCTGGAAATCATTGATGACTTCAAGCAAAATGCAAAAACTAGAGACATAGAAGTTGTTATGGGAGGGCAATACGATAAGAACACTCCTCATGATCCAATTAGCCAATTTACAAAAGTGGACGCAGCTGAATCAAATAATAAGAAACCATACCACTTCATCCTTATGGGTAGTAATGCTATTTAAGGATTACACCTTACTAGGTGAATAGCCAAATTCTTCTGTAAAACACTTACTAAAGTAGGCTACACTATTAAAGCCTAGCTGAAAAGCAATTTCAGAAACATTCCCTTTTTTCATTTCCAGTAAACGATGAGCATGTTTTAATCGTATTGTTCTGATAAATACACTAATAGATTTCCCCGTAAGTGCTTTCATTTTTCTATGTAATTGATAGCGACTAAGATGCATCGCACTTGCCATTCTTTCTACATTAAATTGCTCATCCTCCATATTCGCCTCGATCACTGTAATCATCCTTTGAAGGAAACGTTCTCCAGGAGATATTGCTTTTTCAGAAGAAGAAACTGATGATTGGGTATTAAGAATGGTCTGGCTAAATTTTTCTCTTAACCGAGTTCGTTGTTCAACCAAGTTTTTGATTCTAATTTCTAATTCTCTGGCATCAAATGGTTTACTCAAATAATCATCAGCCCCTTTTTCTAGACCTGCCAATTTATCTTCCATCTCACCCTTTGCTGTAAGCATGATGATAGGGATATGGTTGGTTTGAATGTCCTGTTTCAGTGCTTCGCACATTTCAATGCCATTCATTTCGGGCATCATTACGTCCGAAATGATTAAATCTGGAATCATAGCCTTTGCTTTATCCATTCCTACACGGCCATTTTCGGCCGTTTCTACTTTAAAAGAAGGCTGCAAACGTTCCTGAATATATTCTCTCAAATCTTCATTGTCCTCTACGACTAACACAATAGATGCATCTGCCAATCCATTCGTTTTTTCTTCTTTTGCTGGAGTTGAGGCAGTGATTTTTGGAGATAAAGTTTCGCTCGGGCTTAAATCAGTTGCTTGAACTAAAATAGGCAGAACAACTTTAAAAGAAGTAAATGCTTTTTCTTCACTCTCAACGGTTATGGTACCTCCATGTAATTCTACCAATTCTTTTGTTAAGGCCAAGCCAATTCCTGAACCTTCGTCTGTTCTATATTCGGTATCTGTAACTTGGTAAAAACGATCAAAGATGTTCCCTATCTTTTCTTTTGGAATGCCTAATCCATTATCAATCACCTCTAGGTGTAAGTCCTGATCTTGCGCACTCACTTTCAAACTCACCATCCCTTCTTCTGGTGTAAACTTAAAGGCATTAGATAGAAGATTGGTAATTACTTTTTCTAATTTATCTCCATCAAATTGTCCCCAAAGGTCTTGACCATCCTTTGAATTTGGAAGGAAAATACGATATTGAATTTCTTTTCTATCGGCTAAAGATTGGAACGAATGAGCTAAGTTTTTAATGAATTTTCCTAGCTCTTGCTTTTCTAGATTTAGCTGCATTTTGCCTGATTCTAATTTAGAAAGATCGAGTAGCTGATTTACTAAATTGAGTAGGCGTTCCGCATTTCTTTTCATTAAACCAAAGTAGAAATGCTGATTCCCCTTAAAAACGCCTTGTGCCATTTCCCGTAAGGGACTAAGGATAAGGGTAAGTGGCGTGCGAAATTCATGAGCTATATTAGCAAAGAAATTAGACTTTATATCATCCAATTCCTTTAATTGCAAAGTTTTCTGTTCTTCTAAAGCTAAAGCTAATTGATCCTCTTCTCGCTTTTTCCGCATGCGATTTGCATAAGCAAAAAAGACAAGCAGTGCAATGATAATAATCCCTGCAGCTATGAGCAACTGCCTAGCCCTAAGGCCTTTTTCCTTCGCAATTTCTAATTCCTTTGCTGCTAAAGCAGCTTCTTTTTCTTTCACCTCATATTCTGCCTCTAACTCATTGATAATCTTTGAATCTTCATCAGAATATAAAGAATCTCTTAAGTGAATAACCTTTTGAAACTCCTTATTTGAAGCCTTGTATTGCCCCATTTCAGAATAAATCATTGCAAGATTGCGCCGAGTCTCTTCCTCTTCTTCTTTATACCCAGACACTACACAAATTTGCAATGCTTCTCTGGTGAAATTATAGGCCTTATTTAGGTCACCTGTTTTTAAATAAATTTTCCCGATAGAGCTTTTCGCTATTGCGATCCGCTCTGTACTCTTTACCTCCTCTGCAATACTTAGAGCATAAGTATAATGAGGCAATGCAATTTCATAACGTTCCTGATCTATATACTTTGCGCCTAAGCATATGTTGACGCTTAGAATACCGTAGTCATTTTCATTTTCTTGATGCAATTTAAGCGATTGCTCAAAATGAGGGATAGCAAGAGAATCTACTTCAGTTACATTCCCCAAATTCATGTAAGCCCAAGCTAATCCATTTTTTGCGTCCTCTTTTTTGTGATCTTCTACATCTTGGTAAGCTAAAATAGCCTTTTGAAAATAATCACTTGCTGTCTCGTAGTTTTTTCTGCTTTTGAAGGCGATACCAATATTGTTAAGTACCATTGCTTTACCATAGCGATAACCTGCTTCATCAAAATCGTCTTTTGCGGTATGGAATGCTTTTACCGCGTCACGGTATTCCCCAATTGATTCAAGTGTATTTCCAAGCGAATTACCATTAATACCCGCAAAACGATAGTTATCTTTTTCTCTCGCTTCTTCTATCAAAGTCCGATGAATTTTTATTGCTTTTTCCAACTGATCCTCTCCCCCTTGCTTACGATAAATAACGGCTAACTGGAAAAGGCTTCTAGATTTCCCTGATTCAAACTGAATACTATCTGCAAAATGGTAGGCTAGCTGGGCATATTCGTTGGCTTTATCAAATTGTTTATATCGATAAAGAGCAGCAATATCGATAAGGCGGTCAACCTGTTGTGTATCAACCGAAATAGTGTCTAGTGTAGCAATAAGACTATCAATACGTGAAGAAGATTGCCCCAAAATTGCGGTATAACAAAAAATACCAAACAGGGTCAAGCATTTAGTACTCCATTTCATATGCTTTATAGTTGATAGATAATGATGGATAAGGGCGTCTATTTTCCCTTATCATGTTAAAAGTCCATGTTTATTAACCGTACAAATGTAATTTTTTACTCTGTTAGGTTTTGAACTTGAGATCGATTATTGATGTGCGATATATCGTTTCTGTTACGAAAATAGACTTATCTATTTCGTCTTTGTCAGATTGAAGCGTAGCCATCCGTCCTCTTTTTTAAGCCAAAGTTCTCTATCCTTGATTTCATAGATCATTGTTCCTTTTAATAAAGTGGCAAATGCTTCTTCTTGATACATAATATCTTTTCCACGGCAAGCCATTTTAGTTAGACCTAAATTGGCAACTTCGATTTGATCTCCTTTGATAATATAAGAGCTAAAAAAATTATTACATCCTGTATTGCCGTTGATATCGTCTTTTGTAAATTTGATATTGGCAGTACGTCCCTCCATACTTGTGGCCATTACTTTTTTGCCTTTGTACGCATAGCTTAGTAATTCCCAATTTGTATTTAATAGTTCAATGCTAGATTTTGTCGCCTTTTCACAGGTCGCCTGGAGAAATAAAAACCCTAATAAACCTAAATAAATTACGTTCTTCATGTTGATTGTTTTATAATTTTGTTGCAACAAGTTGGGCAACTGCTTTTTTTCCTCCACCTTCCACCTCCACTATGCCCTCTTGATAATGTAAGATATGTAAACTTCTAAAAGCATTCAGCAATTCATTTCGATCTAAACAAAAACTTGCACGCATATTCGGATTAAACATCGAATGATCCTTTGTAAAGGTCTCAAAAAATAGTAGGCCTTCAGGTGCTAATGCTTTAAGGTATTCCTGAAAAAGATTATGATTAAGATAATAGAAGTTACAAATAACTTGGTATTGATTTTCTATTAAACTCATTGTTGATAAATCCTTGCTAATAGGAAAGACGCTCTTATTTTGAAGTATTGCTTTTTCCTTTAACCAGTCTACAGCCACATCTGAAATATCCACTGCTTCTACCTCAAAACCCAAATCTGCTAAATAGAAACTATTTCGACCACCTCCACAAGCGATATCAATAGCTTTATTTCCATTTTCTTGCTCATTGAGCAGTTTTTCTAGCAGTTTTTTATGTTGAATAAGCCAAGGTGATGGTTCTTGCTTGACTTGATCCATACCACGCTCTGTATATTTTCGATTCCAGCGAATTTGATCAGGGTGTTTCTTCATTCCTGCAACATTTTAATCATCCAACATAAAAATAAATGACTTTTACTTGATATTACATAAAAAAATATATAAAAGAAGCCTTTTTTGCCAATTGAGGTAGTGATATGGCTCATAATTTGCCTAAAAATCATAACAAAAGCTAAAATATGACAAAGCCATTGAATCCAAAAATTGAAAGACTTGTACATATTAGTAGAACAAAACCACTTATTCCAGACGAATATGTTCCTTGGGAAGATGATCCAACATCTGCTCCATTCTTTATGCCTGAAAAGCTTACTTCTTTAGAAGGGCTTCCTATTTACGATCAATTAACGCCAGAACAAAAAAGAGAATTAGGCCGACATGAAGTGGCACAAGTGATGTACTCTTATGGTTGGTCAGAGGGATTGGCTTGCCTATTTTTTAATCGGTATTTATTGACCCTTACACCTGATAATATTGAATATAGCTATCTAATTCAGATGCTAATCGAAGAGTTTCGCCATCAAGATATGTTTGCCAAATCTGTCAAACGAATAAATGGGAAACCTATCCTTCCAAGTTTCTTGCACAATTATATTGGGAATCTCGCTCCAAGATATATGGCACCATCCTTGGTATTTATCTCTGTCTTAGCTGTCGAAATGATCACTGATATCTATGGAAAGATGCTCCGAAAAAGTCCAGAAGTCTATTCTGTAATACGTAAAGTTTCTGAATTGCATCATATCGAAGAAGGCCGCCATATCTACTTTACTAAAATGTTCTTAGAACGCTACACAGCCAAAGCAGGCTTTTTCAAAAGAACCATTTACAGCCTAGCCGTTATGCTCAACGTCTATTTCATGCGTACACTTTATGTAAAGAAAGAGATTTATGAAAGAATAGGATTGCCTAATCCTGAACAGCACTATCAGCTAGCCAAAAAACACTTTAAGGTGAAATTTGCCGAGATGTGCTTAGGTGAAACCATTGAATTTGTCAAAAGCTTTAATGGATTCAATATTATCACTCAACCATTGTGGAAGAAAGTTTTAGGTGTAAAAAAATTTTAACCCAAACAAAAAAAAATGAGAATAAAAATAAAAGCCATTTCTGCGTATACGCCAGAAAATGAAATCAACAACCAAGAGCTTGCTGGCATGATCCAATACAATGGTGCTGGGGTGAGTAGTATGATGGTCGAACGTACTCTAGGCACAAAAAAAAGAAGATTTGCAGCTCAACATGAGCAAGTGTCCGATTTAGCGGTCAAAGCAGCTCAACCCATACTGGAGCAATTCTCGAAAGAGAAGATTGATTTTCTCATTTTTGCTTCAGCTTGCTCTGACCTGATCGAACCTGCTACTTCGAATATCATTCAGCGAAAGCTAGGAGTGAAATGCCCATGCATCGATCTTAAAAACGCTTGTAATAGTGCCGTTTCAGGTATTCATATTGCTAGTGGAATGATACAAGCAGGGATTTATGAAAATGTCCTTATCCTAAGTGGCGAAAAGCTATCGGATAGTATCCAGTTCAGTCCCGATTCTGTTGATCAATTAAAGCTGAATTTCCCTTCTTATAGCTTCGGTGATGCAGGTACAGCCATTCTTTTAGGAAAATCAGAAGACGAAAGTGGATTCTACTACCAAAACTTCATGAATGCTGGAGAGCATTGGGAATTGTGCACCATCAAAGGTGGTGGTTCTATGTTCCCGCATGATATCTCAAAAAACTACTTTGAAGGACAAACGACCGAACTCCGAAAAGTAATACTAGATAAAGCAACCAAATTTGTAAACGCTTGCATGAAAGAAGCCAATTGGTCACCAGATGAGTTGGATCATCTTTTTACCCATCAAGTATCTCCGCAAACTTTTATTGATGTGACTTCTTCCACTGGAATTGACATCAATAAATGTATAAATATTTTCGATGAGTACGGCAATACTGCTGCTTGCTCTATTCCTCTTTCCGTTTGGAGGGCCGAACAGGAAGGCCGACTAAAAAAGGGGGATAAAATAGCCATTATTGGCTTAGCCGCAGGTATCAGTATATCCCTTCAATTGGCTATTTGGTAAAACTAAAATATCATTATCATGAATATCATCGCATTAAATAAAACTCCGAATTTTAAAAGACAAGAACTGCCCCTATTATATAAAAATGACTTCATTGAAGCCTTGGAACGCTTTCCTTCCCATAAGCCCGTGTTGGTAGATGAAAAAAGAAGTTATTTCGCAGCAGAAATTTTAGAAAAAAGTATCAATCTAGCTTCTTCTTTAAAAACAAAAGGCTTTCAGGTAGAAGATCGGGTAGTGATCGCAGCAGAAGCAGGAGTAGAATTCATCATTAGCATTTACGCATGTATGATGCTCAAAGCACAAGTTGCTATTATTGATCCTGAAATGGGTAGAGCAAATTATGAAGCCAAACTTTTGCAATTTGCACCCAAATGGGCGATTGTTGATAATCGATTGTTGTTTTTGAGAGAGCATCCTATTTTACGTTGGTGTTACTTCAAAATGGGGGATACTAAACCATATTTCCCTCCTACTCCTCATGTTCAAATCATAAGTACAGGTCCTAGTTTGCCTATTCTGCAAAAGACCTTAACCTTTAGCCAGCTTACGCAAAAATCCAGTCGTTTCTTTTGGCATAAAGCCGAAGACTATCCTTTCTTGATTATCCACACTTCAGGTACGCTTGATATTCCTAAGAGTGTACTACACTCCTTAGAAAGCTTAAAAAGTAGCATTCAACAAATTTCGCTCTTACTAGGAAATGAAACACAGCAAAAGATTGCTACACATCTTCCACATTTTATGCTTTTGGGAATTAATACTCAAAACACCGTTCATCTGTGGAACAATGAATGGTCTGCACAACGGAAATTAGCATTTATCAAAAAATATAAGATTACGACTATCTTCGGTCCACCTAGCGATTTTTTGCCTTTAATGAATCATTGTAAACAAGAAGGACAATTACTACCTCATTGTCTTAAGCATTTAATTTTAGGTTCTGCCCCTGTGCAAGTCCCTTTTTTACGCAAGTTAATTCACCTCAGCCCTGCTCATACCAAATTGACTTGTACTTACGGTATGACCGAAAACTTACTTTGTTGTACGGTAGATGGTCGTAGAAAAGCTAAACAATCATTGGAAGGCGATCTTTTAGGCAAAGCTGTTGAAGGTGTAGCTATAAAGATTGCAGAAGATCAGGAAATCCTTGTACAATCTCCTCAATCGTATCTTCGATACTGGCATGAAGAGAGCAAGCCCACATGGCATCCTACAGGAGATTTGGGTTACCTCAATGAATATGGTCAATTGGTACTTATTGGTCGAAAGAAGAACATGATTATTCGCCGCAATATGAATATTTACCCAGGACTTTATGAACCCACCATCAATAGTATTCCTGGTATTCGGTCGGCTGTTCTTTTGGGAGTTTATCATCCAGAAAAGCATGATGAAGAAGTTGTTTTAGTTGTAGAAAAAGAAGCAGAAATAACGCACAAGCGAATTCAAAAGCAACTTGAATATGGTAAGCACAGCATTGACAAAGAAGCAAGGCCTGATAGAATAGTATTCAAAAGATTGCCTAGAAAAGGCAGACAACAAAAAATAGATCGAAACCAAATAAAAGAAACCTTACAAAAGGTATGAAAATTCTAATTACTGGGGCCACCGGCTTCGTTGGAAAACACTTGGTTCGACATTATGTGGGGCAAGGGCATGAAGTGATTGCTTTGGGAAGACGGGCCCAGCCCCCAATCGAGTGGAACAGGCCAGTACGCTATATTCAAGCTGATATTACCCAAAAGATTCCTGCCATTACATGTGATATTTGTATACATGCAGCAGCAAAAGCTAGTGAAGATGGTGATTGGAACAGTTTTACAAAGACGAACTTTACTGGAACCGCTAATGTGTTTAATAGCACTAAAGATTGTCGGCAATTCATCTATATCTCTTCTTCTTCCGTTTACGGTCAGCAATCTGCACCACATATTGAAGAGGAAACAGTCCAATTAGAGGAGCTGAATTTCTACGGCAAGACGAAGCGTATGGCAGAGGATTTTCTGCAAACTCAGATAGCATACACAAAAGGAAAGTCCATTACTATTCTTCGTCCTCGTGCTATTTATGGGCCGAATGATAGTGTTTTACTCCCGCGATTGCTACGCCTATGCAAGGGGCCATTTTTATTGATGCCTAATGGATTGAAAGTTCAAACCTCATTAACGAGTATTTTCAATTTGATCGATGCTATTGATCAAGTCATACTAAAAAGGCCAAAAGGTGTCCAAACATTTAACGTAAGTGATCAGCAGGAGTATGAGATGGGAAAGGTAGTGAAAATGATTTGTGAGAAAGCCTTAAAAAGATCGCTAATTCCAGTTTATTTACCACTTCATTTTGTAGAAGCATGGCTACGTTTTAAGTCAAAGTACTTGGGCTTTTCTGGCCTTTCGGCAAATGCTTTGCAGTTTGTTCGTAATGATCATATTTTGGATAATACAAAAATGGAAAAAGAATTAGGCTTAAGATTTTCGCACAATTTTTACTCAGATCTTTATCAATTATAAACCGGGCTGCAGTGCTTTACTGGAGCCCACCCTATTTATTGTTTTATTAACGATAAAGTGATTGCATTTTCTAATTTTATCAAATACATTCCTTTAGGAAGATTCTGAATATCAAGACGATTGTATCTGGATTGAATGATATCATGCTTGGCCCTCTGCTCAAGAGTCTTGAATGAGGTCCAATTTTCACCAATCAGTATTAGATTCATCTCGACTTGATCTGGATTACTTACAGGATTTGGAAATCGCTTGATCAAATTCGAAATATTTTCTTCTAGAGTGGAATAGACTGAATAGTCATTCAAATAATCAGTCAATATCCTCTAGTTTGGAGTATTCTCACAAGGCTCAAATTAATAGAATTGTGAACTCAACGCCCCAAAGTTCTCATCAGCACTACTGCTGCGGTATCTGCGCCAAGCACTAAAAAAGGAACATGAGTAGGATAACCAAACTCATTTATTAGAATTTGTTCGTGCAATTCTGTACTCGAGGATCCCATAGCTCGCCTCCTGTCCAGTCGGGATGATTGCGTGTAATCCCATTTCGGTTGTATTTGTAAATGTTTACAACAGGCCATTCCGAACCATAATCGGCTGTTCCTGCAAGAGTAATACCTATTTTGAGTAGACATTCCTCAATTTGGCCATAGCCAAAATGAGAAAGCAATAATAGGTAATGCACAAGGATAATTAATCACATAGCTTCTAATTGTTTAATTTTAGAAAAGATGTATTAAAAGGATAGCTTTTGCTTTAGTGGAAGTAGTGAATAGATATGAGAAGATACGAGCCGAATATACACACTTTTAATAAAAAGTTGTTGCTTCTTCATTTGCCAAAAACCGGAAAAAAATACCAAAAAAAGGCTTTTTCCTGCACATAACAGGGCGCTGCCTGACAAAGTACTAATAAATCTAGATGGCTAAAAACTTCTTCCTAAATTGGGGATTGATAGGTAAACACACCAAGACGTATACTCTTAAAATATTCCACTTCATCTTAGGTTAAGTTCCCCAAGTGTATCCAAGTTGGGTACATCTTACTAAGTGCAATCAGGCCTTTTTAAGACCAGCTAAGGAACACCATTGAGTGTTGTTCATAGTGTTTGTTCAATTTGCACCACATGGCTAGTTCATGTGGTTTTTTTAGTAAAAATGGGTGAGTGAGCTCTTAGCACCCACTACCCATCTTCTTATACATCACTATTCAACTAGTTAGTTCAACCACCTCTTCAATGATAATTTAGAAGAATCTTTGTTCACCAAGAGTTAAGGTTGCATTCTTATTGTAGTGGTATTACTTATTCCACAAATATATTATACTCCTATTATCAATATTTTCAGTTCTGTTGCAAAAGTTTTAAATTATGTGCGTTTTAATAGTATCGTATATAACCCAAACCTGTGCCTACCGGCTGGCTGACAGCTTTACGTTTACTCAAAAATCATGCGTAAAATTCCTTTCGTCAATGGCTTATAATTTTGGAGTAAATAATTTTATTATACCAGTAATTTTGACTAGCCGCTTAAGTAGTTAGGCTAGAAATGTGTGGTATTAGGTGTCGTCAAACATATTGCGGGCCTACTACTGCTATCAGCATATCATACAGTTCAATGAAGTAATCAAAACGAAAACACAAATTTCCATCCATATTAATAGTTATAACGCATCTCTAATCCAAATAGGACTATGATAAAAGAAAGGATTATATGTTTCCTCATTTTGCGAAAGCAAAAGAGAAATGCACAGTAAAATGATCTTTAGGTTAAAGTATGATATGTTCCAAAAGTATAAGCTCGATGGGGAAGCCCTGAATATATGTTAGATTCTTCCCCGACCCTATCTTTTAGTCTACTGAGTAAAATTATAGAAAGAGCTGTTTGAAATTAGAATACACACTTCTAGAATATTTAGAGTATTGCGCAAACTTTGTTCAAGAAGTAGATCATTTTTTATGTAGAAGTTACCTTATCCTTTTGAAATTCCATGAACAAACTTATCTTTGCAGGGTTTAATAGAAAAAGTTGCTAGAAAGGAATAATTTATTTATTATGCTGATGAAGCATTAAGTAAGTTAAAAGTCAGGTGTAAGCATTTTGTATAGTTAAGGATTGCTCTTTTAGGCCTTGTAAAGTACTAGTTGCTCGCCAACTACCCAAATCATTTCCTACCAGAATCTGCTATTCAAATACCCATCAAACTTGTATCTGAAATAGCCCTTAATTTTCGTATTTTTAAAAAACTAAATTTTATTTATGCTTATTATCGAAAGAAAAGAAGGAGAAAGTATTGATAGGACCTTAAAGAGGTACAAGCGCAAGCACCGCGACACCAAACTAAGAAGAGAATTAAGAAATCGTAAAGAGTATACTAAGCCCTCTGTCAAAAGAAGAAATGAAATTCTGAAGGCAGTTTATTCTAAGAAAAAATTAGAATCACTATAAAGTAATAGTGTAAAGCCCCATGTAAGGCACAAGATCTTATATGGAGCTTTCTCCTTTAGAGGAAGATGGTGTACCCTAATCCATAGTGTAAAGATCTGTTCAGACTTGTTAATAGGCTACTAGTATCTTTCAGTCCATTGTAATATCTAGCTTCTGCCTGAAGAATTCCAGGACCTAGCTGATAGCCAATCGCCAAACCTGCATGTATTCCAAAGTCTAATCGCTCAATGGTACTTTCCTCTTCAAAATCTACTTTCCAACGTTCATCCGAACGTTCTGGGTCAATAAATTTTACGCTACGATAAGCATTCACCAAATACGCTGGTCCTCCACCTACTTTAGGCATTACCAATAATTTCTCACTGAATACATTAAATTTCCCCTGAAGCATTAATGGTACTTCAATATAATTGCCCTCGAAAGTGGCATCTTGAATCACAAATGGATTTTGCCACACAAAGCCAGGCTCACATGCAGCCCCACGACCTACGTAAGCTGGTTCTAGGCCAATCTCCAAGAATGAGTTAATAGCATAATAAGCGGAAAGAGAATATCTGAAACTACTGAGTTTAAAATCGGTTCCAGGTCGATTAAAATCATCGCCATAATCTTGCCAAGTTTCACCCCAGGTGGTTGAAACGCCTAAACTAATCTGTGCATTTGCGGAAGCAAAACAATGAAATGCTGCTAAAACAAGAACTAACTTCACGATTTTCATATCCTTTACATTTGAAATGAGACAATAAAATAGAAGAGGGTTTTCATATCGCCAGACAGAAAGAAATGAAAAAAACGTTTGCTCTTTGTGATGAATTTAACAAAAGCGTAACAGTCTGAGGCCTTTAAACCATTAGAAATAAAGTCTTACTAACAATTGGGGGGTTCTTCTAAGAAGAAATTTATCAAAATAATGAAGTACTGGAGGAGCATCATCTTCAGCATCCTCATCTTCTTCAAGAAAATATTCTCTTTGAAAAAGGGTCTGTTCACCGAATAAATTAATAATAGAGAAAGAGGAAGCTATTTTTATGGAAGTTTTAGGTATTTCAGTGATATATTGTACCCCCAAATCAAACCTGCTAAAGGAAGGATACCTACTCCTGTTGAGATCTTCAAATTCTAGATAAAAATCTTCTTCATCCTGTACGATAGCTGTCGGCTCAGAAAAAGGAGTTCCTGTGCGATACTGCCAATTGAGTGTAATTTGCCATTGATGAAAACTAAAAGTATTCGCAATACTCCAGTTGTGCCGAAAATCATTATTAGCAGGAAAGGAAGGTACTTCTAGTTCTGGAAATTTAAATACTGCTTTGTTATACGAATAGTTCATCCACAGGTGATATCGTTTCCACCTTTTTTTAAGGAGTATATCCAATCCAGTAACAATAGTATTTCCAAATACTCGCTCTATTTGTGACACAATACCTCCTAGTTTATTAGTAATCGTATTGATTCCCTTAGTATTATGGTCAAAATATTCGACATCCAATAACCAGCCATCTTTTTGCAACAACAAGCCAAGCGCATATTTAGTCGTAGTTAGCGGTGTACCATCATCAAAATTGGTCAATACCCACAAAGGGTTATTCGGATTAAGTTCGTTATTATCAACTTGTGCAATTTGGCCAATAAATTGATGCATTCGCCCCACTGCTCCTTTTAACTTCAAGGACTCGTTAATGGCATATTGCAAATTTAACCGAGGAGAAAAATACCAGCGCTTGAGTTCCTGAAACTGTGTTAACCTTGCACCAATATTTAGACTCCATTTCTTTTTCGTCCAGTCTAGAGCATAAAAAAAGTTACTAAACCGACCTTCTAATTCCTCAAATATAAAATAATCAAACTCGTATTGAGCAAACTCATTAATCAAGTAACTTACCTTTTTTTTGGAATAATCATAGCCGAAATTCATTAGAAGATCTTTTTGATTATTCCATAAAAACTCCAGTCCAACTTTTTGATCCCGAATATCATTAAGCAAAATACTGGAAATAATGAGTGTTGAATCTTCTTCTGAGCTCAAGGCAAAACTACTTCCACTTTTGTAAGTAGAAAAAGAGTAAGAGGCAAGGATCTGCAAATGAGGGCTAATCTGAAATTGCATATCGATATGATCAATAGTAGATTTATTATTGACTTGATCATTATCCAAGGTTTGGTCCTCTTCAAAAAGAGTAGAATAACTAAAACTATTTTGAGTTCGTAGGCTACTATAAGTGAACAACAGCTTAGAATTTGGTCGGAATAACAGCTTTGTATTCCAGTCATGAAAGGACAATATTTGATCGATAATTGTGCCTTCTTCTACCTCATTTTCTTCCACTTTTGTACCTTGAAAAACTCTTTCTGAATAGTTAGTAATAGTGGCCGTTTCTATCCAACTATTAAAACTACGCCTTCCCGAAAGGATAAGGGATAATTTATTTTTTAAGATCGGTACCTCTGCAAAAGCATGAACTTCAGTTAGGGTTGCTCCAACCCCAGCTTTCCATTGATGAGCGATGGAGTCACTAAGTGACATATCGATTACGCCTCCTACTCTATTATCATAAGATGGTTGGTAAACCCCTTTATGGACTTCCACTTTATCAACTACAAAAGGATTAATCGCTGAAATCATTCCAAAGAAATGTCCTGCTCCATACATTGGTGTATCTTCCCAAAGAAGGAGATTTTGATCAGCAGTGCTCCCTCTAATTTGTAGGTTAGTCGCACTTCCATCCAAGCTTACTATACCAGGAAGAAACTGTACCGTCTTCAAAAGATCGTGCTCAATAGGCGAATGCATTTTGGTCAATTGAGCATAATCTAGGCTAATTTTACTGTAATCTTCTCCTTCCGTAATACCATCTAGGATATAATCCCTCACGATGACTTCGCTATCAAATAAATGAAGATCAATACTTAAGGAGATCGTAGGACATCTTTCCGATTGCTGCAATGCTTTGATGGTCAATTGCTTTTCTTGATATCCAATATACTTGAAGAAAATAGTTTGCCGATTGATGGCTTCAAAATTCAATTCAAAATATCCATTCTCATCTGTAGTGGTTCCGTTTATCTGATCATCTGCAAATACATTTACATAGGATAAAGGAACTTGAGTTTTTTGGTCAATAATATAGCCACAAACGTGTTGCAGTGTTTTTTTCTCTTTGTAGATCAAGATATCTGTGCCAAGTATTTCAAAGGTGAATGGTGTATCCTGGAGCAATTGAGACATCATTTGCTCGCCTTCCTTCGTATTTAATATTCCTGTATATTCATAAGGTGCCACAATTTCAGGATTGAAATTGAACAGCCAATTGGAGTTCTTTTCGATTTGCTCAATCACCTCAACCAAACTTGCTTGATTGAAGTTTAAAGTTGTTGTTTGGGCCAGAAGAAATTGGCTACTAAGGATTAAGAAAGTACAAATTATTAAGCCTTCATTTTTCAATTTTATATCTTTTCTGATCTAATTTTACCGCTTTGTATTTTTCACCATTGAAGATGAGCTTATCTAAGAATTTTTCCAAACTATCGCGATGCAAATTACCAGAAAAAGTACCTATAAGTCGTTCTTTTACTTCAAATTGAATATCGTAAAGTCGTTCCGCTTCATCCAACACCTCTATAGCTTCGGCAGCATCAAATACAATGATTCCTTTTTGCCAATTAGGCTGATTTTGAGCTATATTTTCTTTTTTTGATTGTCCATTTGCAATCGTCACCATCATACCTTGTGTCAATGTATCTAGCTGACTTCCTCCTTGTACTTTTACGCTTCCTTCATAACAGGCTACTATAAGTCGTTTATTCCATGCCCGTACATTAAACTGGGTTCCTAAGACCTCGACCTCACCGTTTTGCGAAAGCACACGGAACATACTACCGCTTTTTACATCAAAGTATGCCTCTCCTTGCAATTCGATCATGCGTTCCTCTTGCCAAGTATTTTCATTATAACTCAAAGAAGAGCCTGCATTGAGTTGTCCTGTACTGCCATCGGGCAATGTAAAAGTTAATATTTTGCCATAAGGTGTACTTAGATTTACTATTCCATCCCCCCAGAAGGACCGTCCTGCAATGATCAAGGCCACAACCGAAGCCGCTATGGCTAGAATCGTACGAACAGGCAAACTTCTTACCTTCGCTTTGGGCTTCAATTCCAATTTGGCGAAAGCCTCTTCCTTGTTGTAAGGTTTCAGCTTAAACTGGTCGACAGCCTCTACGACATCCTGAAGTGCCGATAACTCCCCACTTTCTGCTAATACTTTAGCCTCTTCATCATTCAGCGCTCCACTTAACCATCGGGCATATAAAGTTTCTTTATCTTCCATTTTCATAAAAATTCATCTCTGCAAGCAGTGCAGGCTGGCTTACACTTTTTTTGAAATTTTGCGTAAAGCTGATAAAGCCTTATGCATCCGTTTTTCAACTGCTTTCACACTAATTTGAAGTGTATCTGCAATTTCTCTATACTTCATTTGGTCTATACGATTCATTAAAAATACAACTCTCTGGCCTTCCGGCAAATCACTTATCGCTTTTTCCAATCGCTCTTTAAACTCTTGCTCTAATAATAAAAAAGCAGGGTCTTCATCTGTACGCTGCGTATGTCCTCTTTGTTCAAATTTGAGCACAACCTTTTGGTGTTTGACTTGATTGAGGAACAAATTATTGGCGATTGTAAATAGGTAAGACTTCGCTTTATTAGCCACCACCTTAGCACAGTTTTCCCACATCCTACTGAAAGCTTCCTGGACAATATCTTCTGCCTGTTGGTAACTTTTCGTTTTGTAGAACATAAAGTTGCGAAGCCCCTCCGACTGTTCCATGAATACAGCCTTAAAGTTTTCTTCTCTACATAAATCGTCCGTCATAATTACCCTCTACTTTAACGGTATGAATGAATGCTTGTATACTGCTAAAATATAACAATCTTCTCCTTTTTCACCCTACTTTTCATCTACTTCTCCATAAAATTCAGCTTAAAAGTGAAGATATTTATTAGAAATAAGCAGGCTGCCATACAAAGCTCGGGTTGGTTGAGCGAAATTTTTTTAGGTATAATTGATAGATTTGTAAAAACCAAACTTATATCATGAAAAATGCTTGCTTTTGTCTAGGTCTATTGCTGCTACCCTATTTTTTAGTAGCTCAGAATTGTGATCAAGTGGAAGTTACCATCACCACACAGACGTCCGATTGGGGGGAAGAGCTCAGTTGGATACTTATCAATGAAGCTGGAGAGCAGCTCGCTGTTTTTGAAAATGGAATAAGTGACAACAGCTATGAAACGGTCATTTGCCTATCTGATGGTTGCTATACATTGGAAGCGGCAGACTCCTATGGCGATGGATGGAACGGTGGTGAAGTAAATATTAGTTTTCTTTCCGAGACCCTTCAGTATAGCTTAGCTGATGGTTCTTCGGGTATTTTCTATTTTGGAATTAATGAATCGGATTGTACACCTACTATTCTAGGTTGCCTAGATCCCAATGCACTAAATTACGATCCTTCCGCTACAGTAGATGATGGAAGTTGTATGACACTTTCTGATGTGATCGCAGTTCAAGTTTTTGATACCATCTGTTATTCTGGTCCAAAGGATAATCGAATCAATTGGGTGATTCAAAATAGAGGAGATGTTAATCCCGATTATGAATTTTCCAGTGCGGAAGAATTTTCAGAAGCCTTTGAAAATGATCTGCTATTGGCCTTCACACTAGGTCATGATCAAGCACAAATTCCTTATGCTCAGTATAAAGATTTCTTTAATCTCTATTCTGTTTTTTGGCCAGATGCACCTTCTGATCAAGAGTGGTGGAGCTTTCCGATTATTCAAAATATGCGCAACGAAATATTCCTTCCATGGGCCAATGATGAAACAGGATGGGCCACTTGGTTCTCTACCACAAAATCTGGTGGTGGGGGCGGTGCAGGATTGATCCGCGAGCAGCGCGTAGGTGATGGAAAAATGTATGGTATGGGTTGGGAAACCTTCTTGCATGAATTTGGACATACCATGCCTGGTTTATTGGATGAGTATTCTGCTAGTGGCGAATGGTCGAATGGCCAATGCTGGGAGACCCCCAATACTACAGGATTTCTCACCCTAGATGAAATTCCTTGGAGAAGGTGGATAGAGCCTAGCACACCAATACCTACGCCTTATACCGAAGAATACTTGGATAAATACGGTGCATTTGAAGGTGCACTGACCAACTTTTTTGGTTGTCACCGACCTACTGCAAGAGGCTGTTACATGGGAGCTGGAGGCTTTGGTGAAGGTTATGGCCTGGAATTATGTGGACCTTGTCGACAAAGAGTCATTTGCTTTTTATATCAGTACGTAAACGTTATTGAAAACCCAATACCTGCTCAACCAAATCTTACAGTTTCGGGGAATGAAACAATCACTTTTTCATCAGATGTACTCAAACCAGTGCCTAATACACAAAAGTATGAGTGGTTCTTAAATGGAAGATTAATTGCAGAAGGAGTAGAAGAGGTTGATATCACCTTTGGTGCCTGTGATCGCTACGAACTGATATTTGCTGTAACAGATACTAATACTTTGGTAAAATACGATCCCAAATTTGATGAAATATATCCTAAGCCTTACCGTGAATTTAAGTGGACAATTGAACAGAGTGATATTGGAACCTATGACCTTACCGCCGAATTAATGAGTAACGTACTAGATTGCAGCGGAGCTGATAATGGCCTAGTTACTTTTGATATTCAAGGTGGTATAGCGCCGTATAATATTATCTACAAAGATCAGATCGTTGAGCAGCCTGTGATGAATTTGCCGAAAGGCGAACACTTCTTCACTATTGTAGATGCGAGTGGATGTAGTATTGAAAAAAGTATCCTTATTGAAGAAAATCCTTTCTTGGATTTGCAATTGTGTTCAGAATGGACGGGAGATAGTTGGAATTTATCAGTAGCTACGGAAAATTACGACCAAAGTCAACTTTCTTTTGTGTGGTCAACTGGCCAGAATAGTTCAGCAATTTCATTTCTTTCTGATGGCATTTATAGTGTAAGCGTAACGACTGCTGATGGATGTACTCGCTCTGAAAGTGTGGAGTTGAGCACTTTTGAAAATCCACTAATCGTTGAGCATCTGAGCTTTCCTTCCGAAGTAGGTAAAAATACGGGTTCCATCTATTTGGATATCACTGGAGGTATACCCCCTTATTCCATTACTTGGGAAGACAAATTGAATAATGACGTCACCGATGCCAATACCAATAACATTATTGCTAGTGGAACCACTTGGGGTCACTTACCACAATATGCTTTTGATGATGACTTGGATGAAAAATGGCTGCATGCCGTTTCAACAGCTGCATGGATTGGATATGTGCTCCCAGAAGGTGCTGTAATAAATTATTATACCATCACAAGTGCTGATGATGTACCTGCCCGGGATCCTAAAGATTGGGTATTCCAAGGCTCCAATGATGGTAATAATTGGATTGATCTAGACCAGAGAACAAATGAAGATTTTCCCCAACGTTTCCAAAAAAGGGGCTTTCTATTTGAAAATACAACTGCTTACCAATACTATCGACTATTTGTACAAGCAAATAATGGAGATATTGCTACTCAATTGCAGCAACTTGAGTTTATTGGTACGCAGTCCAACGATAAGTTTACTATAAATGAGCAGGCGAAAGACTTATCGAGAAGGTTTGAACTAGCTGCCGGAGCATATGTCTATACGGTAAAAGATGCAAACCAAACAGCTCAGCATGATACAGTATATCTTTCGTATAGCGATCCCTTCATTGCAACAGGATTGAAGGTCACTCAAGATGGAGATTGCCGTGTAAAAATACAAGCACCTAATTCCAACTACACTTATTATTGGCTTTCGGACGAAGAGGGCACAGATATACTAGCAATAGGCAACAACTTCACACCTCCATCCACTGGCAATTATTACATTGCAGCGGTTGATAATAACTCCAATAGTATGAGTAGCAACAGGAAAGGTTTTGCGGTTATTTTAGATCATGCGCCCATAGTAGAAACAAATATGGACAACGAACTAGTCATTATTGATCCAAAACCAGATATGGAATACCGTTGGTATAAGACGGAAGATTGTAGCAACTTATTGGCCACTGGCAATAGTTTTACACCTACTCAAGGTACAGGTATTTATTTTGCTGCCGCAAAAAATACAGCCCCTTTGCCCTCGCCTATCAATCCGAATGATCTTCCAGGTCTAATTATTAGGATGGATGCATCCGATTTGAATGGAGATGGCATGATTGATGATCCAGCCCCTCCTACAGCCTCTACCTATGATTGGGACTTCACCAATGGCAATCGATGGTCTGATGGCTCTTGGTTTGCCTATCGTTCTAATCATCAGAATGGATTAGGAATTGCTGATTTTGCCACCATTTGGCTACAAAGCCTAGAACAAGCAGAAAATAATTATCAAACCATTATGATGGCTTATGAAGAAAACCCCATTTCTTTTCCTGAGACGGCTCCTTTCTTTGGCCTTTCGGCAAATATTCCTCGCCATGAAGACGAGAGTCAATTATTTAGTAATAATACACCTAATACGACACTTGAAGGAACCACCTTCCTTAATGGTCAAATAGTGGATCCCTTATCTACCGCTAACCCTTTAGCATTTTGTGTATTAGGAACTAGAATGACAGCTGTATCCACTGCCAATATTCGTGGTACAGATACACGTTGGGAAGGTAAATTAGGCGAGTTATTATTGTGGGATTACGCATTGAGTGATGAAGAAATGCTTGGGGTATCCGAGTTTTTGAGAAAAAAATGGATGAGTGTAGCCGATTTAGAAAGTCCTAAAGTACCTATTTTTTGGGAAGCAGCTGTTCAAAATCAAACCATCCTTCCAAATTCGGAGATTTCATTTTTCCCTAATCCAACGGAACATATCGTGACTGTTGAAAACTTGCCACCATCCGGAAATATTCAAATTTTAAACTTAAGTGGACAACTTATTGCTAATACAACATTCCATTCAGACCGTTGTATACTACGATTGAGTAATTTGGCAAGTGGTACTTACATCCTACGTATTGTCGACAAAGAAAATCAAAATATATTGAGTTCAAAGTTAGTGAAACAATAATTTAAGGTGAGTAGTGGTGCATATCATTTATTTTATGCACCACTCTATTCACAACAATTGATTACCGACAAACCATTCTTTGAGCTTTCCCTACGGAATACTTCACTAATTTAGGCGCTCTGCTTCAAAATAATATAGACTACGACGAGTCACACTTCCTACAACTAATTAATTTTCAGCTATTTAATATCGTAAATATTAAATATATTGCATTAAAATATTCACAAAACACGCTTAGTATACTGTAATCTAAATTACTTGATATTTTGAAGACGTCTTTTTACTCAGTTCTGCGTTGCGTACTCGCCTGAATAGCTATGGTTATTAGACTCCGCCGCGCCTTAAGCTGAGCAAAAATCAGCTGGTTTAAAATTTCAATAAACTCAAATTACAGTGTACCTAGTTTCGCCTTACTTATTCTCCAATTAAACGATTTAGTATGTTTAAAAGACTTTCCACTTGTTTGCTTTTTGTAATAGGGGCGATCCCCCTAATTGCACAAGCGCCTAATGGTTATTATGATACCGCCAATGGTTTGGCTGGATCACCATTAAAGAACGCGCTTCACAACATTATTGATGATCACATTGAATATCCTTACACTTCTTCTGGTACAGATGTATGGGATATTTTGAAGGAAACGGATCGAGACCCCAATAATGCTAACAATGTTATTTTATTTTATACTGGCTGGTCGGTCAATGCTGCTCAAGAATACAATAGTGCAGCTGGCTGGACTAGAGAGCATGTCTGGGCAAAATCTAGAGGTAACTTTGGTACCTCTTTAGGAGCTGGAACAGATGCGCACCACCTCCGTCCTTCTGATGTTTCTGTAAACTCTGCCAGAAATAACAGATGGTTTGATGAAGCCGATTTTGAATACATCGATGGCGATGGTCCTACAGGATGTTACACCAGTAACACGCAATGGATCTGGGAGCCAAGACCCGAAGTAAAAGGGGATGTAGCAAGGATGTTATTTTACATGGCAGTACGTTACGAAGGTGGAAGTGGCGAACCAGACTTAGAATTAGTAGATTATTTGCCTCCAAGCAACACGCAAGACCCTATTCATGCGGTGCTTTCTACACTTTTACAATGGCACAATAGCGACCCTGTTGATGCTTTCGAAATGAACCGTAATGAAGTAGTCTTTACTTACCAAGGTAACCGCAATCCATTCATTGATAATCCTTCTTGGGTTTGTGATATCTGGGGTGGTGACTGTTCTGGAGCTGGATCAGGTTCAGGTAGTGGAGGTGTAGCTACGATTGAAAACTTTGATAATTTTTCAGGAGGAGGTTCTTATCAATCAGGTACTTTCACTGGTCAGGATGGATCTACGTGGACGTATGCTAGTTCAAGAGGTGATATTGCGATCACAGGTTCAGCACCTACTCTAGGTAAAAACAGATCTCCAGTTGCAGAAGTAGAATCAGGAACTATATCTGGTGGTATTGCTACTTTGAAGTTTGATTATATGCAGGCATTCAGCACACCAGTCAATCTGGATGTTTACGTCAATAATACTTTGGTAGCTACTGTAAATGGTGGCGCTCAAAATGTAGTGACTTCATCAGGTGATATCAATGTGAATATCAATGGGGACTTTACGCTTCGATTTGTACAAAAGAATACTTCCTCTGGTCAAGTGACTATCGATAATATTGAATGGACAGACATGGGCAGTGGCTCAGGTGGTAACAATGATCCAGTAGAGGTACTGGCTAGTTACTTCGAAACAGGCTGGGACAACTGGACGGATGGCGGCGGTGACTGCGCGCGTTACAGTGGCTCGCGCTCAGCTGAAGGCAGTTACTCTATCCGCTTAAGAGATAACTCTAGTACTGCTTCGTCTATGACTTCGCCAGCATTGGATTTATCCTCTTATCAAAATGCGACTTTAGACTTTGATTTTTATGCTTATAGTATGGAAACCAATGAGGATTTCTTCATTCGCTACTCTAGTAATGGGGGTTCTTCTTGGACGACTTTAGAGACCTTTGCCAGTGGCACAGACTTTAATAACAACGCCTTTTATTCTGTTTCTATAGACCTTTCTAATTATGGCATTAGCTTGACGGATGATGTTAAATTCCGTATCCAATGTGATGCAAGTTCTAATGCTGATCAGGTATATATTGATGCAGTTGTAGTGACCGGTATTCCTGCTAACAGTGCTTTGCAGTCAACAGAAGGAATTATGGCTATTCAAACAGATATAGAAGCCAATGATGGCTTTGAATCTGATTGGGCTGAAGACGAGATGAAAGTTCAGAAAGTTGAATGGAGTCTTTACCCAAATCCAACCGTTGATTTCATCAACATCAAGACGAATACGATTAGCTTTGGTGAATACCAAATTATCAATGCTAATGGAACTAGAGTGATGGATGGCTACTTAGGCACCCAAACTAGTTTAGACGTAAGTCAGCTAGCTAAAGGCATGTACATATTGATCACTAAAGATGAAACAGGAAAAGTATTCAACAACAAATTTATTAAGCAATAAATACGATTCAAAATATAAGAGGGGAATATAACTAACTCTCTTGCTTGAAATTATAAAAACTTTGAGCCTATCTACCAATCGTGGATAGGCTTTTTTATCTTGCCATTTTTACATTCACACAAAGGATATGTACCATTCAGACTTATTCAAAGACCAGATTGCGTTGATCACAGGAGGGAGAAGCGGTATTGGCTATGCTATTGCTAAACAATTGCTTGCATTAGGTGCTCAAGTTTTTATTACTTCTCGCAAAGAAGATCTTTTGCGTCAAGCAGCAGAAGAACTTTCAAAAATTGGCCCCTGTGCCTATTATCCCTGCGATATTCGTGATGTGGAACAGATCGCTCGTTTAGCGGAACAGATTGAATCAACTTATGGTCGATTAGATATTTTGGTAAATAATGCAGGCGGCCAGTTTCCGGCTTTGGCCGAAAACATCAGTCCAAATGGATGGAATGCAGTGATTAATAATAATATGACAGGTACATTCCTGATGAGTAAGCAAATGCTCTTGAGCTTTTTTAAAGCACAAAAAAGTGGTGTTATCGTAAATATAACAGCTAATGTTATGCGTGGTTTTCCAGGAATGGCGCATAGTAGTGCAGCCCGTGCAGCTGTTGAAAACCTTACCAAAACACTCGCTTGCGAGTGGGCTAGGTTTAAGGTACGAATGAATGCTATCGCGCCCGGAACGATCCGATCATCCGGCTTGGATACCTATCCTGAACCGATCAAGATGATACTAGAAGGAGTGAAAGATGAAAATCTTATGGGAAGGTTGGGTAGTGTTGAGGATATTTCCAATGCCGTGTGTTTCTTGGCGAGTCCATTATCGGCATATATTAGCGGAATAACTTTACAAGTCGATGGCATGGAACACCTGCACAGCAATCGAATGAGTAATTTTGAATTTTTGCGAAAGCTAAATGGAGAGTAAAGCACCCCCCGACAGGAATAAGCCCTTTAATAGCAGGAAAGGAAAGGTAAATTAGGGGGAAGTGGGTACCGACTATGTGAACTTGTATTAAATTTGTCGAGATTTTTAGATTCTTTTTATCGACTGAACTGCGCCGCACTCCCGAACACCATAGATAAGAGTAAGTGAGTAAAAAGAACCGCGCCGCAGGCAAAGCAAGAAGAGATCTACTGCAAAAATGACTTTAGATGATAAACTGGCAAATCCAATTTATATGAATAGCTGCAAAACAAATGATTTTATGATCGTAATAAAAAATCGGTGTCGGAAAACTTCTCCGACATCATAACGATCAATAACTCCATAAACCTAAAATCTAAACTTCATTCCTATTCCCATATAATATTGTTGATAAGATCTCAATGTCCTTGCATCTTCCAAATCGAAGTTGGAATCTCTATTCACCTGACTCCATAAAAGGTAGACCTCCCAATTAGATGCTAACTGATAATTCACTTGCAAACTATTGCTCCAATACCAATAAGCTAAGTTGATAGTCGAAGAACTATCTGGTGAAAGACTTGCAAATATCCTTCTTGATACCGCAGGTTTCCAATCAATAGAAAACTCATCTTTATCCCAGCTTAATGCAAAACCTAATTTATAATTCATGTAATCCTGTCTATTGACAGAAGAATTTCGATTTAATATTTCTAGGTAAGGATTCCATTCCAATTGATCATTTAATGCAAGGCTAACACCTGTTCGAAATCTACTATAAACCATCAGCGTAATACTCAGTGCTTCCTCTTCTTCCTCTTCAAAAAAACTGATTCGTTCCCAATTTCGTTGTTCATATTGTAGTCGTGCGTAAAATTTCTTTAGTACATCTGCTTTTCTCCATTTGCCTTTTAGTTCTAAACTACTTTTCCATCCGTTATGAAATATTTCGGTATCCTCTTCTGTGAAAAACTGGCGATTGAGAATGGTATTTTCCCAGTCTACTAACCAATATTTGTTCCATTCATATTGTAGGCCTACGCTTAGTCCTTTTTGGTTATAAGAACGTGGTAAAGTAAATACTTCCTCTGCAAGATCGGCACCATTTCTTTTTCGTTTTTGCAAAAATGCAGTTTGATAAAGCGTCCATTTCCTTGTTAACTTGAATGATAGTTGTTGTTGTAAATTTACCTTTAGCAAATTTGTTTCAGTCATGCTTGGATACCATAGGTAACTCAATTTTGGCTTAAAGCCAAAACCTACTTTTTCCCATTTTCTTTGCCACCTCAAATACAAGTTTGTATTGGATTGGAACAATATTGGTGTCAACTCTTCTGATTCGAATACTTGTTCATTTTCGCTAAATAAGCTAGATGGATTTCTCAGTGGATTTTTTTCCATCCCCAATTGTTGACTGATATAACCGCTTAACTGATTTTGTGCACTCAAGCATACAGGCAGAAATAAGAATAAAATGATGCTTAGCTTTTTCATTTTAGTTTTGTTCTATGAGATAATAAATTAGCTATCTTCTAAAGCTGCAATGTTTACTACATCTGATTTCACTTCAATGACAATAGCCTCTGAAGCTTCTTTTTTCTCCATGAAGTATTCTGTTAGAGGAATACCTAAAAGGATGAATCCAAATAAGAGCATAAAGGGCCAAGATGATTGTTGCAATTTCATTTTTTCAATTTTGATAAGATTTTTGAAAATTGTGCATGTTGATTAATAACTTCAGCTAATCCAATTTGATTTACCAATTGAATACCAAGACCAGGTCTTACATTGATTTCCATAATTAATGGACCTAATTCTTGATCTAGCACGATATCCACACCTAAATAATCGAGAGGAAATGCTTTAGCTGTTTGAATCGCTAATGTTAGTATCTCCTCCCATAGCGGAATAACCTTCCTTTTGATTTGGCTATTGACATCAGGATGCACCTCATGGTAATGATATCCATCATAAGCCATCATAAGTATTCCTTTTTCCATATCAATCCCAATGCCAAGACCTCCTTGGTGCAAATTGGCTTTTCCATCCGAACGATCTGTAGGTACTCTAAGCATAGAAAGTAGTGGTTGCTGCTTTAGTAAAATCACTCGAAAATCAGGCACCCCAGCTGGATAGATTTTATGGAAAAAAACATGTGGTTCAATACAATATTCGATGAGTACTCGATCTGCCCCTCCTAATGAATACACGCCCATAATAATGTCAGCAAAGTGCTTGAATAAAGATGGTTCCTCTAATGGCTTTCCACCAGAGAGCCAAATTCCATCTTTGTTTTTCTTTAGGATTTTTATCCCACCTCCACCTCTTCCATTAGCAGGTTTAATCGCGATCTTTTTATAGGCCTGGACTTGATGCCAAACATCTTCGATTTCACTGATTCGCTCGATAATAGCATAAGTTTTCGCGCAAGCGATATCGTGTTCCTCTAGAATCGACTTTGTCAAAATCTTATCGTCTGCTAAGTGGTAATACTTTTTTTGATTGTGCGGATAGATCAATTCTACATTGCGTTGATTCATACCCATCACCCCGGAATACTTGCTTCTGCTCTTGAATAATTGAAACATCATCCTTGTTTTTTGTGATTAGAGTTGTTCATTATATCACGAATGAGCGAGAATGATTAAAATTTTATTTTGTACAAGGCAAAAAATACTGGCGGTGCCTTAATATCAGCGAGTATTTTCAACAAAGTACAAGATGAAATTTTGCCATTCGCAGTCATTTGGTGATACAGTGAACAGGTCTATTAGGCTTTCGCCAAAAATTGGAATCTAAACAGCTCTGTAAAACGTAGGCCAATCCAACGACCTAATGCCAATAATACCCCAATGATAAAAAGATACATTTCAGGGAAACTGAGGAAAAAACTAATCGTAAAATCAGCTTGGTAAGCACCATAACAGATCAATACCAATAAAACGGTCTGTAACTGTAATTTTATAGCATCTTGAACGCCTTCTTCTGCTATTGTTTTCGCAAATTTCTCTGCCGCTATAGTCAAGATAATTATAGGGAAGAATAACATACTTTGCAAGGAAGAATTGTCTAGCATCTGCCCCAAACTACTCATTCCTAATAAGCACAGAACTACGCCTAATAACATGATAAGTATCTTGGGAGTCTGTAATATTCCCCATCGCTCCAAGGGGAAGTGAAGCATCGCTACAACAAGTATCACAGCCAAGAATGCAGTTAGACCAAAGAAGACACCTACATTATCTAAAGTAATAGCTATTAGAGCAGGAAGAAAGACACCAATCGTCTTAAAACCAATTACATTTCTAAATATTCCAATCAACAAAGCACATAGTGGCAATAATAGAATGGCTTTGATTAACATTGGAGAAAGGTCACCCTGATTCAATAAGGGCCAGAGAGACAGAAAAGCCGTTTCAGGTACTTGAAAGTAATCGATTTTCTTAATATTAAACTGATAGTCAAATGCGACATCTGACGTCCGTGTTATCAAATAGTGATCCCCTTTATATAACTGCAAATAATGTGCTGGTAAATAGGCAAAGTGACCATTTAATGGATCAAAATTAACCCACTGCCCTCCTAACCAAACTTCTACCCAAAGATGTGAAGTACGCTTTTCGATATCTTCTAAAATAATGCCTCCCACCACTCTAGCAGGAATATCAATAGCCCGTAAAAGCGCTACCAATAATCGACTTTTCCCATTGCAGGATGCACTATTTTGTTCTAAAGTAGTCACTGCATCAAGCAATTGGCTAGTTTTGATGGAAGGCATCTCATTGACATAGTCAAAGAGTACATGAACCTTAGAGCGTAGCCCCGACTGAGTGTTTGCTATTGCATTTGCTTTTGCAATAATAGTTGGATGAGTAGATTGAATGTATTCACTTGGTTTCAAGTAAGGGCGTACTTCTTCTGGTACGGCGATATTACTTGGCAACCATTTATCTATATTATATTTTAGTGCTTTTCCCTTATAGTGAAAGCTGTAATTTATATTTACAGGATGAGAGGAATGGCCTCTCCATTCACCTCTTTTACCAATTTGTTCTAATTGTTGTTCAGAAAAACTTAATCCACCAAATGCAGCAGTAGGGTCAAGAATTTCCTGATGCTGGTTTACTTCTGGTAGATAAGCTTTTACAAAAAGCTCTTTTTCTGCTGGAAAGCTATCCATACCATATTGCATCTGAACTTGAAATTCCACATCAGGCAATTGTACATAGTTTCCTCCAAGTGACAATTTTACCCCTATCAATAGAATAGGAATCAGAAAGCAAAAAATTATGGTCCAATGATAGATTTTGTTAGTAGTCATTACTTATCAACTTTAATAATGAAAAAGAAGACCGCTGTCGTACCTATCATTTAAGCGCTCATTTGCTGCTTTATGAATGAAACAAGGACTACTAAAAATACCCTACCCCCTAAATTTATTTTTTTTAAAAAACCTTTCTTTTCGCAGCAAAATGCAAACATCATATAGGCCATAAATACTAATAAACAATCAATTACACCAACCATCACTTTCCTAGTTTGTGGCTGATGTTGAGTTAAATCTACATTTTTGCGAGCTGGAACCATTTTACCCAAAGTTAAAACATGCAGAATATCGGGAGAACCTTGTATTGGAGAACTCCAATGTTCTATATTTTCATTAAGGATTAGATAAGTTGCTCTCCAGCGCGATGAGACTCGATTAATTTCCTTAAAAGATGGATTGAGTACAAAGTTTTGAGCAGAGATAGAAGAGATGTATAAAATTAGGAAGCAGGTTTAATGATGATTTTCACAGCTATTTCTTTTATTCTCCTAATGCCTGTTTGTTAATCGGTTACATCTTTGTGTTCATAATTAAGTAAAGCCTTCGTGATAAAGGTTAAGAAATTAAGTGCTAAAGCAGGAAAGGAGAGGCAAATTAAGTAGGGATGGTTGCTGGCTATGAGGCCTAGCATTTAATTTGCCGAGATTTTTGGGCTCTTTTTATCGACTGAAAAGAACCGCGCCACAGGTAAATGAAAGAGATTTATAATACAGAAATGATCTAATGCTGTAAACAGGTAAAGTCGATGTATACGCTGCTAAAAATCAGATACTTTTTTGATAAAAATAAAAAAGGTGTCAAGTCATACGACTCGACACCACCTAAAAAAGTTCTATTATTATTTCTTAGGGCAAAACCAATTTTTGAATTTAATTTTTTATCCCTTAATCATTGTTTTACTGATAGACTGTGTTTCTGTTGTAATACGGTAGATATACATTCCTGATGGCAGATTCGCCGTATTGTTAAATTCTATTTCGTTTACACCTTTATCAAAGTCACCATTCATTTCCCATACCGTTTGACCACCTGCATCCATCACTTCAATGCTTACATTAGATGCTGCTGGCAACTCAAACTGAATCGTTGTCTGATGTATAAATGGATTAGGATAATTACTCACGGTCATTTCTGTAGTTGATGGTTTTTCGATGCTATCGATTGCATCTAAACCTGCTACCTCTTTGATTTCTATATCTGCAGTTTCCAACGCTACTTCTGCTCTTAAAGCATCTGTAAGTACAGTTTGCTCTTCTGCGCTTAAGTTGTAGCCATTGTCACAATCGTAACGAGTAATATGGATATCATCTACATAAAACTTAGCATAGTTATAGGCGTAGTAATTACAACCACCCAATTGTAAGTGATATGAACCATAGTTTAATCCCACTTTCCAGTTACCACCATTTGGTGTAAAGTAGAGCAGATTATTATCTGTATCAATACGGAACTTGATGTCCATCCAAGTATTGTGGTTGTAAGTGAAGTTGTAATAAGTGCTACTTCCTACCTTTAATCTCGCTGTACCATTTGTATAGAAATATACTTGTACATATCCACCACTAGTATAAACATGATTGTATTTTTGAAGATTGAAATATCCGCTGTATCCTTGTGGGATATACATTTTCCAAGAAATATCGTAAATACCTTCACTTTGGTTATCCCATTTACATACAACATCATCATAACCTGCACCAAAAGGATTATCATCATAAATTTTTAGTACTTTATCTCCACCAAAAGTAGTAACATTGGCATCTTCATCCGTTTGCTGACCACCTTGATAAGTCACCCAATGTGGAGCTTGCGGTGTGATAAATCCATGATTATAGTCTTCAAAGTCCTCGTATAAATAATCACAATCCTCTAACTCATCACAATCCCAGATCAATGTTCTATGTGAGATATGATTATAGCCTGCTAATCCAGCAATTCCGCCCCAAGAGAATAGATATTGCCCCTCACAAGTATATACTTGCCCCATGGCATCTGTACAACCACTTCCATAAGGAGGTGTTTGAATTTCGATGATCGCTTGGCCATAATAGGTACCACAGTAAATTTCCAACCCACAACCAACATCACATAAGTCTTCGCCATAATTATCAATAAAGTCATTTAACCACGCCATACTCAATGGATCGTTTCCACAACAATCATCGTATTCATATTCACAAGTAATTTCGCGGCAACACTTCAATAGGCAATCATTGTACCAGTAGTAGCAGCAAATCGTATACGTACCGCAAGCAGGAGGTGTGTAAGTCCAACTATTTGCATCTGTAGGAATGTTGTATCCATTAATTTCCCAATGGTCAATTTCAATATGTTCACTATTTCCATAATCTGCTTCTAACTGTAAGTGGTGTCCATTCCATTGGTATTGAATGATTTCACAGTTCTCACCATCATGGGCATACTCGTAACAATCAGGATGTTCTATATCTTCACATCCCCAGATCTTTTCACAGCCATGTAGTTGATTGTAGTAGTATTGGTTTTGGTAGTCCGAATAAGAAAATAGGAAGGTACCTGAGCAACTATATACTTTTCCATTGTAAGCATTGCCATTCTTCAACTCTATTCTATATACGGGCTGTCCATTGTAGTAACAACAGTACACACTAGGTTCAAAAATTGAGACTGGATTTGTACAGAAGTCTATTAGGCTATTTCCTATAATATAGCTATCGTTGATCATGGTATTTAGCCATTCAGGGATGCCATTGAAACAACAAGGATCTTCTTGGTAAGGATTACACTGAATCGTGCGATAACACTTATAGATACAGCCATTACTATAATAAATTATTGCCACCTCTACATATTCACTATCCCCACAGTCATATACAAAATAGTCGTTACCATTTGTATTTACCACTTCACCATCCACCATCCAAACACTCACTGGTAAATCTGATGAAAGACCTAAGTGGTTGTTCGCAAGCAATTCGTAATCAAAGTTGTTACAATTAGGATATTCTTGATAGCAATCTTGAGCATCATTACAACTCCAAATTAAATCCTCGCCATGTAAGGCATTATAATTATTTAAATTCTGCTGAACATAACCATCAATCCAATGGAATAATAGGTTACCTTCACAATCGTAGACATAACCAAATGGATGATCAATATCATAACTTCCATAACTATCATATACTACACTAATCACATTCTGTCCATAATAAGTAGCACAGTACACTCTCGGACCATAGCCATTATGACAATCATTCCTCAAGTCTTCAATCATAGCTAAATACCAAGCTTGTGTATATGGATCAGCAGGGCAGCAATAATCATTATCATCGTCATTACACGTACCTTGTTCATAATGTGTAATACCATAACATTGGGCCGCACTACTATTTGCAAATTCGTAACCATTGGCACAAATAGGATTATAAATAGTTGTAGCATAACAAATAAAATGTCCAAAACATAAATCATCTATATAAAACTTACTGTAATTGTCTGCCGTGTAAAATCTTACATCTTTCAGAATAGAACTACCGTAGTCATATGCCAATACTTTCACTAAATGACCATTAATAATCAAACTTACTTCATCCGTATCCAAATTAAAAACTTGAACTACCTGAAACCATTCATCGGTAGGAAATTCAAACTCCGTCTTTTCTTCACCATCTATCTGTACAAAGCCGGTCCCATTGATAAGGTAATTGCTCGAATTGACATTAAACCGAACTAAGTACGAAAGTGCATCAGAAGGATTGTTAATGCGATAACTGCCTGTTTTCCCAGAAGGGATATAAGCATAAAAAGATAGCTTATACTGACCAGAGCTATTATAACCAAGGGAGTATCGAACCGCTTCCGTATGATTATAGCTATATTGCATCCGTAGAGAGCGACTTGCACTATGATTGGGATAACTGACTACATTTGCGCTATATCCACTATAAGTACTCCAATGATACGATTGATTGGAAATCGCTCCAGGGTAATAGTTATCAAAGTCATCAGATTTGATGGTATTCCCACCAGAGGTTCCTACATCGCAGTAATTGCTAGCTTGTAAATAATGACAACAACATAAAAAGGCAAAGAAGAATAACAGTTTTTTCATTTTCATTTAGTTTTAAAGCATAAATTTTCCGTGCTGAGCTGGGCTTTTTAATTCATGCCAGAAAAGAGAATTATTCAAATTACACCCTTCAATACCACTAACCTTCTTCTTTGTGACCTCTTAGATGAAGTTTTTTTAAAAAAAATTTTCCTATCTTAAATTTTGTACGATCCAATTCGATCAATTAAGCGGCTAGTCAAAATTGCTTGTATAATAAATTTCAGCCATAGGCAGATAGGTTCTAGCCATACTACTTATATACTTGCATTTATATGAAAAACCGAATCCTCCTTATCTTCTACTCAGTTTTCTCCACCTCTTTTTGCCTAGCGCAAATACAAGAAGCAACGGCATTAACAGGAGAAGCACTTTACCAAATCCTTGATTCAAAATCTGTAAAAGCAAAAAAGGATAGCCTTACCGCCGTGGCCCACATACAATTCAAAGAAAACCCTCAAAACTTAGATAATATCATTTGGTACGGCCGACGCCTAGCCTATCAGACGCAGTATGCAGATGCTATTGAGGTATATACAAAAGGTATTAAGCGTTTTCCAAAATCACCTGAGCTATACCGCCATAGAGGCCATCGTTATATCTCCATTCGAAAATTAGACAAAGCCATTGCTGATTTTGAAGTAGCAGCCAAATTAGCCGAGGGTAGGAAAATAGAAATCGAGCCCGATGGCATTCCCAATAAACTAAATCAACCCCTATCGAGTCTTCAATTCAATATTTATTATCACTGGGCTTTGGCTTATTACTTAAAGGGAGATTTTGCGAAAGCAACGACCATATTCGAAGATTGTATAAACTATTCGATCAATCCTGATCTATTAGTCGCTACCGTTGATTGGTTGTATATGTGCTATCAAAGAACAGGGCAAAAAGACAAAGCTAAGGCGATTTTACAACTTGTCCCTGACAACACCACCGTCATCGAAAACGATGCTTACCTCAAACGAATTATGCTCTATAAAGGAAAAACCCAAGCACAGGAATTGATAGATTTAACCAATCCTAGCCCTGCATCAGAGTTGAATATCATTACGCAAGGGTATGGCGTAGGTAATTGGTATCTCTACAATGGGCAAGAAGATAAAGCCAAGGAGATTTTTAAAAAAATTGTCGCTACTTCCTATTGGCCTGCTTTTGGATATATTGCTGCAGAAGCAGAATTAAGCAGATAAAAAAGACCGCTCCTAGGAGCAGCCCTCATATAACCATGGAAGGATGGAGGCCGACACCTCCATCCGTAAAAGCAGGATCATTTTTGATAAGTGGTTTATGCCACTACAATGTCTTGACGGCTCGTCTCAAAGCCTTCTAATTTGGGTAAGACTACATGTAAGACACCTTCTTTGTACTCTGCACGAATACCATCTTTATTGATCTTTTCATTCAACTCAAAGCGGCGTTCAAAGCCATTAGCATAAAACTCTTGTCTACGCCAATTTGGGCTATCCACAATATCACTCTCCTTCTTTTCTACTTTGACCACTAAAATGTGATCATTCACTTGCACTTGAAAGTCTGTTTTTTCATAACCAGCGGCATATACAAACAATTCGTACTGATCGTCTTGCTCTTTTACATTTACTGGTGGAGTGTTCCAGGCCCATGCAGCTTTCCAATGACGTGCACGATGCCCATGTTGATGTCCTCTGTTACGATAATATGCTTTTCCTCTACACATAATTTTTAAATTTGACATAGGTAACCCAAGCGTCCTTTAGGACGTTATCGCTCATAAAATCACCTATTATTGTTTAGAATACTGCAATCAGGCCTTGATCATTCAGCAGTTAATAAATAGCCTAAATTACAATTGGTTTGTTAGATAATATAGGTCGCGCCTATATGTTTTTAGTTATAAATCCGATTACTATTGATCAGATAATTATCGGATTTCAATCGTTCTAAAACGTTCCATTCGTTCTCTTCTAGTCTGGCTTTCGCCAAAAAGAGGCTCTTCACGCTCTTGCCATGCAGCCAAAGCTCTTTGTCTGTAGTATGGCTGAATCGCATCGCGATCATCGTCCCAGTCCATACGTTTGAAAGAGTTCTTTACCTTATTTACTAGGAAAAATCCAAAGCTTAAAAAGGCTGCTACGATAAAGGCCATAATGGCGAAACGAGCAAAGAACAAAAATAAAATGACGCCCAAACTAAGGGCAAAGAAAAATTTGAATGGTTTCATCTTCTAATAATTTTTATTGAACAATCGGGATTTTCAATCCAAAAAACAATAACTACATTTAAGAAGACGAAGCAGTTTGAAAATTACTTTAAATATTTTTGACTTTTTTCAAAATGCTCTATTTATCTATACTTCAAACTATTTTTTACAGCGATTTTTCCATTTTTCTTTCATGGCTTCCCGCTCCTCAGGTGTCATATTCATCCACTTTTCTTTCCATTGTTTCCGCTTCGAAGGTCCATATCCTCCTTTCCCACGTCCGCCCCAACGCATTCCGCCAAACAAGATTTTAGAAAGAATTAAAAGGCCTATGGCTTGCCATATATTCAGGGGTTTGGCGTTCAGTACATCTGGAAGAATAGCATTCCAGAGGAGCATTACTACAAAGCCTACTAAAAAGATCAGCCCTATGGCAAAAACTGCGTAGCCTAATATTTTGAGTGGGTTAAAGCTTTTTTTATTTGAATTATCGAACATTTTTATTCTATTATGGAATTCTAAATAAGAAGTAAGTATTAATTATAGCTTAGCGTATTTTCTAGTCTTCAAAAAAGTCATCGTACAAGTTTTGCAGGCGTTTCCGCAAATGTTGTACCGCATAACGCTTTCGCGAAATTAAGGTTTTGATATTAATTCCTGTTTCATCTGAAATTTGCTGGAAAGTTTTGTCTTCCAGTTCGTTCCACACGAAAACGTTTTTCTGATGCTCTGGTAGTTCATCTAAGGCATCAAAAAGCGCTTCCCAGAAGGCTTCTCTAAGTGCTTCCGTTTCAGGTGTCTGGTCATCTGCTAATAATATTTCCCGAAAGGAAATATCACCTTCTTCATTTTCGTATGCATAATCTTCCAACAAATCTGGTTTCTTTTTACGGTAGCTATCCGTTACTCTATTTCTGGCTACCCTAAACAACCAGCTGCTCACTTGTTCAATACCTTCCAAATCTACCACATTACTCAACTGGTACCATACATCTTGCAAGATGTCCTCTGCATCCGAATTAGTCCTTACCCTGTCCCGGATAAAACGAAACAACCGCTGTCCATAATTCTGTACAGCCTTCTGTATAGTTCTTTCCCGTTTTTCGGTCATTGGTATTCGAATATATTCTTCCATTTTTGGTTTAAACGATCTCTAAGAGTCTGTTGGAGAATTTGTTCTATGAAACGAAATTGTCAATAGTTTGCTTAAATGAGGCGAAGAAATGTGAGTTTAGCCTTAGCTAAGTGATCATTTCTTTAACGAAAGATAAGCACATTAGTGGCAATTGTAGGCCAATTAATAAATCCCAAACAGACTCTAAAATATTAGAGACTTACATTGTTTAGTGTGGAAGACGAATAAAAAGCAGAATTACTTTAAGAATCATTGAAAATAACAAAAATATTTTCGTTCTTTAAGAAAGCAACACTTCAATACTTTGTACACTAGGTTGATTGGTATCTTAAAACTACCGTTTTGTGCTTGAACCAATTATAAGGTCTGATGGGCTGAACAACCAAGCCCAATAGCCCAGTGCATTGGGCAAAAGGTCGTTTTATAATTTCTAATAATCTAATTAACAAAGTATCCAAACACACACGAATTTATAGGATTGCATGGAGTTACATTGGATAGATCACATCATCTTTGGCATTTTTGGCCTACTTTTCCCTATCAATTCTATGTTCTCTACTCAACCTAAGTTAGCAGAGATTGAAGAGTGGGAGCCAGATATGAAGCAGATGCTCTACATTTCCAATAGCATTTCCTTATTAGTGATGGCTCTTATCGTTTTGGCTGCTTGGTATTTTACAGATCGAACTTGGCCTGATATTGGTCTTCAGATGCCCGTTTTTAAAGAATGGATTTGGCCCCTTATCTTCTTCATAATTTTCAACTTATTGTATGTACTCGATGCTTGGCTTGAACTTCGCTCTAAGAAAGCTCGCCTTAAAGCACATGCACACTGGAAGAAACATACGCCCTTCTTACCTGAGAATATGAAGGAAATGATACAATTCATACCACTGGCTTTCAGTGCGGGCATCAATGAAGAAATCGTTTTTCGCGGCTTCTTTATCAACTATTTCTTGATGCTTTTTGTGGGGCATGAGTATCAATATGCACTAGCTTTAGCTATACCATCCATACTCTTTGCAATAGTTCATTATTACCAAGGCTGGAAAGCCGTATTAAAAATTGGCATCTTATCTATTTTCTTTGGATTATTGTACATCACCACACAATCATTACTTATTCCTATTATATTGCACGTATTAATTGATTTAATTGGAGGAGTCATTAGTTGGAAATATCTCTCAAAAGAAGTAAAATAATTTCCACACTACACACAAATAATATAGTTTTACAAATAAGCGTATATTTAAAATTTCATAATTAAGTGAGCGTTTGCAAATTTAATGTGAAACACGGCAAAAAATAGCACCGAAGCTATAGCATCGCTTCCATTTTTTAACGAAATGAAATAGCATATTTGTCATACCTAGCTGATTAATGGAATTTTAAACATGCTATAATATACAATCCAAAAACAAATCCCAATTACACATGCCATTCAAACAAAAAGCCTTAGGCCTTTTACTCTTTTTGTTTTTTGTCCAAACTCTATCTGTTGCACAAACCGCTGGAGAGCTCGCTGTAAGTTATATGATAGAAGCAGAAGGAAAGCTGGTTGCTCGCAAATACAAACAGGCCATCAAATTGTATGATAAGGTAATTGAATTACAAGCAGACAATCATACTGCAAGAAGATATGCTGGTCTTTGTTACTACCTTCAAAAAGATTTTGCCAATGCTATCAGGTACTATGAAAAAGTCTTAGATGAAAATCCATCATTTTCTAGAGCATTATATTACGAGCTAGGTGAGTCCCATTATAAGCTGGGCAACTATGGCCAATCACTAGAGTACTTTGATGCATTTGAAGATTTGCAAAAGCAACCTGATTATACCTTTAGACTCAGAGGAGAAAGAGAGAAGCAACAGGAAAAAAAGTTATTCAAAAAACTTCCATCAAGTAAAAGAGCGGCTAGGATATCCATGGATTCTACCAACCTAGTTAATATTTCAGCCATTGTCAATCTGGGGGAACGTATCAACTCTCCGACAGACGAATATTTCCCCTTCTTATCCAATGATCGTAATATTATTTATTACACCAAAAAAAAGGAAGGTAAACAAAAGGATGATGAAAACCTCTTCTACAGCAAACGGGAGGATGCTATTTGGCAAAAGGCAAAACAAATTAGCAACTTCAATACCAATGAAGTAGAAGGAATGTGTACCATCGTACGCGATGGAAAAAAAATGTATTTCACAGCTTGCTCAAGAGAAGGAGTATATGGCCCTTGTGATATTTGGCAGGCAGATGTAGATGGAGTAGAGATTTCTAATATTACTAATTTAGAGGGCTTTGCCAATTCTAATCGTTGGGAATCCCAAGCCTGTATCAGTTGTGATGGTACACTTCTTTATTTTGCGAGTAATCGTGAAGGAGGAATGGGAGGTACAGATATTTGGTATTGTACGCGTTTGCCTAATGGCAAATGGAGTCCTCCTGCTAATATGGGGCCAAAGATTAATACAACTGGTGATGAAGAAGCTCCATTCATTAGTAATGACGGAAAAGCACTCTATTTCTCCTCAACTGGCCACCTAGGCTTAGGCGACCAAGACATATTCGTTTCTTGGAAAAATCGATGGGGGCATTGGACAGAGCCGATGAATCTAGGTCCGCCAGTTAACTCTCCTTTCAGAGAGTTAGGACTGTTTCTAACAGCTGATGGTCAAACAGGGCTTTTCGCATCTGATCGACCTGGTGGTCAGGGTGGAATGGATATTTATGAATTTGAACTTTCAGAACGGCTCACTAGTGATCCTATCACCTATGTAGAGGTCTACGTGATCGATTCTATCCTTGGAATCCCCATCCAGACAGAAGTAGATACGGGAGAAAAGGGAACGATTCAAACAGATGAAAATGGTCGTTTTTTCCTTTGTATCAATGCAGATGAAACATTGAATCTAAAAATCGATCATAACGGATTTCATCCATATAAGTCTACTATTCCTATCCCCATTTGGGACAATAAAACATTCTATACAATTGAAGCCTTATTACAATCAAAATTTAGCTTCTTACCTGCTCCAATTGATTCTATAATGAAGGATACTAGCATTTTACGAAAGCAAAACCCTATAGAGGTCGAGTCCTCGCATACTGTATTTTTTGGATTTGACAAATCCAGTCTGGAGTTAGAAGAAATAGGTAGATTAGACGATTTTATTAAGCCACTCAATGGAAAAAATATTCAACGAGTAGAAATCATTGGCTTTTCTGATGATATTGGTGCCAACTCCTACAACCTGAAGTTATCTGAGGATCGAGCCAAACAGATTGCGCTTTTCCTCTTGGAGAATCAGATTATTGTCGATCAAATCTACTTAGAAGGAAAAGGTGAAATCAATAATGACGAACCCAAAAGTCGAAATAGGAAGGTAGAGGTTAAGATTGTTATCCTTGAATAAATAAAAAAAGCCTTGATTCAGGAGAATCAAGGCACCACTTTTTGATAACAACTTATGCTAATTCTGAATAATTGAGAGAGCCCATCAAGTTTATTGGGGTATTAGCTATTTCTTAAAGCAACTTCAATCACTTGTCAAAGAATTCCTGATAAGCACTTTATATCCATATCATAGAACAACTTTAATGCAAGGAAAAACCTAAGACTTCTAATTTTCATAATCATCAGCTCCTTGCTGTATTGCTTTTGATGTATGGCGTTTTTATTGGTTTCCTTGGTTTTGTTTCTTTGTATATTACAAATATACCCCTGAATTACAGTAGCTTTTCTCAACTATGTTCCAGAAAGGTGGATTATTGTTCTTTTTCCTTTTCAAATGCTAGAATATCTTCCGGTTGGCATTCCAATGCTTCACAAATCATCTCAAGAGTAGAAAAGCGTATCGCTTTTGCTTTTTCTGTTTTTGGTATAGATAAGTTAGCGACAGTGATCCCAATTTTTTCGGATAAGTCTTTAGATTTCATTTTTCGCTTAGCCAACATGAGATCTGGATTATTAGTGATAGGTATAGCTTAAATGGTTAAATCTTGAAATGATTGTAATTTGGAGCCTTCCTCCAAAATTCTGCTTTGGCAATAGAATATAATACCAATTATAATGGTGAAGGCAATTAATAAGAATTGCTCTGCCTGATACATTGGAATATCATAATTCACTAAATGATCTGCAAAGACCAAATAATTAGCAAGCTGTTGAGCGAGCAGGATTCCAAAATAGTATTGTGAAGTATCCCCAACTTATTATGCCTGAAAATTGCAGCAAAAAGTACTCCCCTCTACTAAGCAAATCCACTGGAATTGCCTCAATTAAGTGAATACTAACATCAAAAGTAAAAAATACGCCTACACAGAAGATCAAGTCTGATAAAGCAGCTAAGACATAAAAGAAATGATAGCTTGACAAATAGCAACAAAAAAGGCCTTCCGCAAGCGGAAGACCTTTTATTTAATTTTGGATTGTATATGGGATAGTTAACTATCTAGCCACCAAAGTCATCAAAAGAAATGTTTTCTTCTGGGACACCCAACTCATCTAAAGCTTTGATTACAGAAGCATTCATCAAAGGAGGTCCACAGAAATAGTATTCAATTTCTTCTGGCTCTGGATGATTATTAAGATACTGTTCCATCACTACAGGCATGATATAGCCTTTGAAGCCATCACCCTCAGCATCCATATTTTCTTTAACCTGCCAGTTATCTTCTGGAAGTGGGTTATCCAATGCTACATAGAACTTAAAATTAGGGAATTGCTTCTCAATTTCACGGAATTGTTCAATGTAAAATAACTCACGACGCGTACGTCCACCATACCAGAATGATACTTTACGATCCGTTGTTTTTAGTGTATGGAATATGTGGAATAAGTGAGAACGCAAAGGCGCCATACCTGCACCACCACCAATATAAACCATTTCTTTCTTTGTCGGTTTGATGAAGAATTCACCATAAGGACCAGAAATTGTTACTTTATCACCAGGTTTTTGATCAAATACGTAAGATGAACAAACACCTGGATTAACTGGCAACCAACCACCATTTACACGATCTGGTGGAGGAGTAGCAATACGAATATTCAACATGATGATGTTACCCTCTGCTGGGTGGTTAGCCATGGAGTATGCACGGAATTGCTCCTCATCGTTAACCATTTTTAAGTCCCAAAGATTATATTTATCCCATTCACTTTGGAATTTCTTTGGATCATCACCATGGTGCTCAGGGTGAGCTGAGATATCCATATTCTTATAGTCAACAGTTACCGTTGGTACATCAATCTGGATATATCCACCTGATTCAAAATCCATTGTTTCACCCTCTGGCAATTTTACGACAAACTCCTTAATGAAAGAAGCCACATTGTAGTTAGAAACCACCTCACACTCCCACTTCTTGATACCAAAGATTTCTTCTGGGATACGAACTTCCATATCTTGGCGAACCTTCACCTGACAAGCCAAACGCTTGTTTTCAGCTACTTCACGACGAGTTAAGTGATTAAGCTCTGTCAGTAGGACATCTCCCCCACCACTGTCGATGTGACACTCACACATAGCACAAGTACCACCACCACCGCAAGCAGATGGAAGAAAGATATTTTGGTCAGATAAAGCGTTCAGTAAAGAAGCTCCAGGCTGAACCAAAATGGGATTCTCAGCATCGCCGTTTACGACGATCTTTACGTCACCTTGTGGTACAAGCTGCTTTCTTGCAAAAATCAGCATGAAAGACAAGGCCAGAATCACAAGACTAAATACGATTACAGCATATAAGATTATCATCGAATCTGGAGATTATTATTATAAAATTATTTTGCACATTCCAATCCGCTCGAAGCGGAGTAGTTAATGGTTAAAATGTAATGTTTACACTATTAACCAACTAGTTTGACGCAAATGCAGCTGGATCAATACCCATCAAACTCATGAATGCTATTCCCATTAAACCAGTAATGATGAATGCCATACCAAGGCCACGAAGTGGCGCAGGAACTGCTGAGTAACGGATTTTCTCACGAATAGCTGCAATAGCAATAATTGCTAAGAACCATCCGAAACCACCACCAAGACCAAATGCTACAGATTGAGTAAGGTCATATTCACGAGAAACCATAAATAAGGAGCCACCCAAAATAGCACAGTTTACGGTAATTAGTGGTAAGAAGATACCAAGTGCATTATATAGTGAGGGAGAGTATTTCTCCACAATCATTTCTACTAATTGTACCATTGATGCAATAACAGCAATGAAAAGAATCAGACGTAAGAAAGTCAAATCCATTCCAAAAACACCATTTTCACTCAATAAATACTCTGCAATTAACCAGTTGATTGGCATTGTGATACCTAATACAAAGATAACTGCAAGACCAAGACCAAATGCTGTTTTTACGGTTTTTGAAACCGCTAAGTAAGAACACATACCTAAGAAATAGGCCAAAACTAGGTTCTCAACAAAAGCCGCTTTTATGAATACATTAAAAAACTCGCCCATTGTTTTTTATTTGTGCGTTTGCAAATAAGGTATGAAATAGCAATCAAAAAACACATATTCATCAATTGTGATACGTTTTATTTGTCACTTCATACAAAGTAATAAAGTAAGATATCTACGAAATATCTACCAATTTGGTATTGTAGCTACGCTGAATCCAAATGAAGATACCGATGATAAACATCGCTGCTGCTGGTAATACCATAAGGTTGTTATTAGCATACCAAGCAAACCAAGTATTCGTCTGCGTATTGATAAAGTAATCCGTAGAAGCTCCAATGATTTTCATTTCAATGCCACTTCCTGCAAATAAACTTCCTTTACCGAATAGCTCACGAATAAGGGCCACCATGATAAGAATTGCACCATAACCTAAACCATTACCTACACCATCAAGGAAGGAGCGCCAAGGCTTATTTGCCATTGCGAAAGCCTCTAAACGGCCCATTACGATACAGTTAGTAATGATCAAACCAATATATACAGATAGCTGCTTATAAATCGGGTAGTTCAAAAATTGTAGGGTCAGCTCTACAACCGTCACCAGAGAGGCGATAATTACAAGCTGTACAATCATACGTACCTGCTTAGGAATATAGTTACGCAATAAGGAAGTAAAGAGACTTGAAAATGCACATACAAAAACTACTGCTATGGACATTACCACAGAAGGTACGACCAAAGAAGTAACTGCTAATGCAGAACAAATCCCCAAGACCTGAACAGTAATCGGGTTATTATCATTTAATGGATCCGATAATAACTTTTGTTCATTTTTACCAAAGGCTAATAAAGGTTCTTTTTCTTGAACTGCTGTCTCTGCCATTATGAAGCAATTTATATTGTTCGCTAATGAATTTTTTAATTATTTACTACGTGCCTTTTCAAAATACGGTTCGTAGTATTTGATCCCTCTGTAAAGCATTTCAGAAACACCGTCTGCTGTTACAGTTGCTCCAGAGATACCATCTACTTGATGAGTTTCATCTTGAGCGCCACCTTTTTTTACTTCAACAGAAACATAGGCTCCATCTTTATAGATTTTTGTTCCTTTAAAGTTTTTAGCGAAGGTAGGGTTATCTTTGATTTCAGCGCCTAGGCCAGGCGTTTCACCTTTATGATCAAAGGTGGCACCTGTAATAGTGTTGAGGTCGCTTTCAAAAGCTATATTACCCCATATCTCGTCCCAAAGACCATTTCCACGTACAGATACGATATAAAAATTATCTTCTGAACCTTCTGGTGAGTAGATGAATAATGGTAGTACTCGTTCTTCCTCCGGCTTTTTCTTTTCCTTGGCCATGTCTACATCCTCCGCTGCCATTCCATCTATCTCTGAGCCATCCATATCAAGAACCTTTTGCTCAACACTACCATTAAAGATCTTTAATACCTCATCATCAGATAGGTTATCGACTTCCACATTTTCACCTAGGTGATCTTGAACAGCTTTAAGGATAGCACGTTTTTCGAAGATTTCTTCGTTAAGCTGTGCTTGTACTTTTGTTGCTTCACGCAAAGAAGTAAGCAGAACTGCTACAATTGCGGTCAAAGCCAACACAAAAACTAGAACATATCTTGTTGTATTCACGTCGCTTTATTTTTGGACTTTAATCAAGTCTTTTTTACAAAATAATTATGCAGTTGCTGTTGCTCTTCTTGCCCTGCGCTTCATATTCGCTTCTAACACATAGTGATCGATTAGTGGTGCGAATACATTCATGAACAAAATAGCTAACATCCATCCTTCTGGATATGCTGGGTTTAGGACCCGTACAATCATACCCACAAAACCAATCATAAATCCATATATCCATTTGCCCACATTGGTAGAAGAAGCCGTTACGGGGTCAGTAGCCATAAATGCCATAGCGAAGAAGAAGCTGCCCATATAGAATTGGAAGTACCAAGGTACATCCATAAATGGAGTAGCTCCCCAAGCATTTAATAGTAAAGACATTACTGCTCCACCAAGAATCATGGATACCATAATTCTCCAACTAGCGATACCAGTGATAATCAAGAATACAGCACCAAAGAGGATAAAAGGCTTGCTCGTCTCGCCAATTGACCCAGGGATAGTTCCCCAAAACATGGCAGATTCAGAATATACCTTTGTTACATTTTCCCAACCCCCTTGGAAGGCCAAAGAGAGCGGGGTGGCTCCGGTAAATCCATCGACGACGGGAACGCCTCCACTACCGAACTGATCTAAGCCGAGGGCACCAAATAGTCCATCAAAAACACCATATACCATACCATAGCTTTGGCTCACACCTTCTTCGATACCTGCCACCCATACTGCATCACCGGAGATATCAGTTGGGTAAGCAAAGAAGATGAATACACGTGAAAGTAAAGCAATGTTAAGTACGTTCATACCTGTACCACCAAATGCTTCTTTTCCTATAATTACAGCGAAAGCTACAGAAATAGCCAAGATCCATAATGGAATGTCTGGTGGCATGATGAGTGGAATCAAAGCACCAGATACTAAGAATCCTTCCTCCACAGCGTGGCCTTTCTTAGCAGCATACCAGAACTCAATACCTAGCCCCACAACGTGAGCTACAATGAAAATAGGAAGTAATTTGATTAGGCCATAAGCCAACTTCAAGTGAAACCCAGCAAAGAAACTTTCATACATTCCTAGTGCTGTGAAGTGCTGATGACCAATATTGTAAGTACCAAATAAGTAACAAAGCTGCATTGCTAGTACTACGTGTACCATAGTACGCTTAAGATCCATACCATCACGTAAGTGAACCTCTTTTGATGCCGTTACCGTATTTGGTGTAAATGCAAACGTAAAGAAAGCATCATAAGCCGTATGTAAAAGCGGTTGCTTTTTCTTGTCTGGCTCAATTCGATTGAAGAAATTTAATAATGCCTTTTTCATATCTTAAATGATCTCTTTATAGCGATTTCAGAATTTTTTTCAAACTAGCTTTGTTCGCGAACGATATCTAAGCCTTCTTTTAGAATCTGTTGCAATGGTTGCTTAGACGTACAAACAAATTCACAAAGTGCAACATCTTCTTCTGCTAATTCTAGGATACCCAAACCTTCCATACGCTCGAAATCCTTCACTAGAATTGCCTTCATTAAATGTTGTGGATAGATATCCATTGGTAATACAGACTCATATTGCCCTGTTACCACGAAAGCACGTCTCTCACCATGAGTGTTTGTATTCGCGCGGAACTTTAAATCAGGAAATAGGAAGTTAGGGAATGTATTTGAAATACTTGGCCTAGGATCAACTGGGATCAACCAACCAAACATTTCGTAGTAGTCTCCTTCTTGTATTACCGTTACTTGATCGTCAAAAATATTTAAATATTGAGTAGTTTCTTTCTTTTGACCAGTTAAGACATCACCAGAAACAATACGATTATTATCACCAGTCATATTACCAACTAGTAAGTCTCCCATGTTGGCACCTAATTTGGTACTAACATATTTTGGTTCACTCAATTCAGCACCAGTCACTGCAACAACTCGTTCAGCATTATAGCGGCCTTCAGTGAACAAACGTCCGATAGTGATAACTTCCTGAACACCTAATGTCCAAACTTTATCACCCGAGTTAATAGGCTTGATATGATGGATTTGAACTCCCACATTACCTGCAGGATGCTTTCCGCTAAAGTAATGAATTTCTGCACCCTGTGCATGAGTGAAAGCATTAGAAGGAGCTTCTTCTCCGTTTGCGCTTACACCCAAATGAACTGAACCATCAGTTAGCTTATTCAATACATCTAGACCTTTCTGGAAAGCGTCTTCTTTCCCTTCAATTACTACATTCGAGTTGGGAGCCAAAGGCGCCGTGTCAAAGGTTGAAATAAAGATATCCCTAGGTACTTCTGTTTGACTAGGAATGATATTAAATGGACGTTGACGGATCAAAGGCCAAATTCCATTATCCAACAAAAAGTTTACTAGTTCTTCTCTACTTACTTGGTCTAGATCAATTTCGTCCAAAGAGCGATATACCTGCTCTTTGTCTGCAAGGATAACGATCTCAGCTATTGATCTTTTTTCAGCTCTGTTAATCGCAATGATTTCGCCACTAACTGGCGCAACGTGCATTACCTTTGGGTCTTTCTTATCGTAGAATAAGTGGTCACCAGCTTTCACTGTTGCTCCCACCTCCACAACTACCTTAGGAATGGGAGAAAGGCCTGTGAAGTTTTTAGGTTGTACCGCAAAAGTTTTTACATTTACCTGATGCACATTATTCGTTGTTACACCACCTTCCAGTAAGATATCATGTCCTTTGCTTAAAGCATGAACCTTTTTGTTAGCCACATAGTCTGGCAATTTTGGTGCAAAGATTTCAGACAAACTAGGAAAAATGCCAAAGTTTGCTCCATCCTTGTCTGCACCTGATTGCTTAGCTTCAATTGCTAATAAATTATCAGATACCTGAACCAATAAGAAAAAGAAAATTAGAACAGCCACTGCCATCAAGGAATAAATTAAGTAATTAGAATCTCCTGACTTAGCAGATTGTGCAGATACCATTTCTGCGAAGAGCAAAAATGCCGTTAGGCAAATGATTTTGTTTGTATTTTTGTTTCTCATTACCGCTTTGCTGTTTGTCTATGGCTCCCATGATAGCCATTTAATGATTAAGGGTCTCGAAAAATCACGGCAAATATAAAAAACCTTTTACTTAATATAAGCAGCTAATCAAGGCAATATGCGTTGCTTCATTTATTTAGATTGAATCTAAACAGTGAAATTTTCAATCTCATTTCCAAGTAGTTATAAGTGACCACTTTTTGTTTGCCATTCTGTTTTCCAATTAAAATAAGCTTTGGCTGCCAAGTAAACATACCAAACCATTAATAAGGCGAATAAAAAGGCCCCTCTGCTTGCATACAAATAGACATATACGGCATCTATAATGACCCAGTACATCCAATTGTCCAACTTTCTACGAACAAGAAAAAAAGTAGCGATGATAGAAAAGATAGTCGTAAAAGCATCCAAATAGGTAGCTGCTGCAGGAGTAAGCTTAGCAAAAAAGTACCCAAACAAGACAGCAACAACACTTCCGATGCTTAACCAAAGCAAGTGGTCTTTTCTTGACAATTTAGAAATAGGTAGTTCTTCTTTACTATTTCCATATTTCCATTGATAAATTCCTACGAAACCCATGACTACGTAAAACAACTGCAAAGCTGCGTCTAAGTACAATTGATAATTGACAAAGCTACTATACGCCCAAATAGAGCAACTTATAATCCCCCAAAACCAGCACCAGACATTATTTCTTGTTGCTAGTAGTAAATAAATAATCGCAGTAAGTGTAATGATCCAATCAATAGTTGGCAATGCACTGATTTCACTGATTAGCTGCTGAATTATATTCATAAGTGAATCTTAATTTCTATAATTGCAAAAAGTAGTTGATCAGAGGTGTCAACACCTTTTCAACTTTCTTGTTACCTTTTCAAACTCTGCACGAAACTATGGCTTTTCAAGGAACTGATAATTATGTAGCGACAAAAGAATTGCAAATCGCCGTCAATGCTGCGATTCATTTAAAAAAACCTTTATTAGTAAAAGGTGAGCCAGGGACAGGGAAGACGATGCTTGCCCATGAAATCTCTAAAGCTTTAGATAAGAGACTTCTGACTTGGCATATCAAGTCTACCACCTTAGCACAGCAGGGGCTCTATGAATATGATGCCGTAAGCAGACTTCGAGATTCTCAACTTGGCAATACAGATGTGGATAACATCGCCCACTATATTAAAAAGGGAAAACTCTGGGAAGCCTTCGAAGCAGATGAACAGCTGGTGCTCCTTATCGATGAAATAGACAAAGCAGATATTGAGTTTCCAAATGATTTATTGTTAGAGTTGGATAAGATGGAGTTTTATGTTTACGAACTTCAAAAGACGATCCAAGCAAAGCAACGTCCAATTGTCATCATCACATCCAATAATGAAAAGGAATTGCCTGACGCTTTCCTAAGACGTTGTTTGTTTCATTTTATACGATTTCCCGAAAGGGAGACAATGCAGAAAATTGTAGATGTCCATTTTCCACATATACAAGAAGAACTCGTTAAAAACGCCATGAAGTTATTTTATGACCTCAGAGATTTACGAGGCATGAAGAAGAGACCTTCTACAAGTGAGTTTCTTGATTGGTTGAAGTTATTATTATTAGAGCAACTACAGGCGGCTGAATTGGAGCAGATTGACATCAGACAAGCCATTCCTCCACATATTCATGCCTTATTAAAAAACGAACAAGATATTAACCTTTTAGATGAGTTAAGAAGAATGGGTAGGCGATTCTAATTCTCCACCTATGAAAGAATACAAGCTTTGATTAAACTAAAGCTGAAAAAAGGCTATTCACTTGTGGTAAATAGCCTTTTTTAATTTATCATTCTGTAAAGGGTTTTACTGCAGTTTATATTTAAACTGGACAGCTTCTCTAACGGGGTTACCCGTTTCTGGATCTACATTATCTAATAATATATCCACATCGACGGTATCTTGCATTTCCTCTTTTTCAGTAGAGTCAAACTTTACGAGGATATACCCTTTTTCGCCTGGTTTTACCACGCGAGAAGAATAGTCCGTCTCTGTACATTCACAGCCTGTCACAATTCCAATTTCTACTGCGGTATCTCCACGATTCACAAATTCAAACTTATGTTCTTTTTTATCTCCTTTTTTTATAGTTCCAAAATCGATTACTCTATTTTGGAAATCCATTATAGGAACACCTTTAAGTGTTTTTTTACCATACAAAGAAGATAGATAGCTAATTTTTAGTGTATCAGGCTGTGGTTGAACAGGTAGCGCTTTTCTATCCTTTCCCTTCTTCTCCGTTTCTTTGATCGGCACTCTTTTCGTTACACGAACACTAGTTGGCCCTTCTGTGATGGTAAACTCTGTACGACGGTTGATAGCATTTGCAATTTCTTGTTGTTCTTGACTTTCCATTGCTTTGATAAATTCTTCTGTCAGTACATCACCTTCATTTAAGAAATCGTGCTTAGCCGCTACTTTTTCACTGATGGTTTGTGGCTTTGATTCACCATAGCCCTTTGCTACGATACGATCACCATCTATTTCGCGTTTCATCAACCAGCGGCGCGCTGAATTGGCACGACGCTGAGATAAATCTTCATTATAAGGAGCCTCTCCACGGAAATCGGTATGAGAAGCGAGCTCAATTTTCATATCGATATGCTCGTTCATCAAATCTAAGATGAATTGAAGATCCTCCTCTGAAGCTTTTGTGATACGATCATCATCAAAATCGTAAAGAATATTCTCAAGCACATAAGGCTCATCTACCACGATAATTTCATCCACTGGTGGTGGTGGTGGTGGAATAGCTTTAAGGAAGAAATTATGAGAGAAGGTTTGAGATTCCTTCAACCCTACTGTTGCCACCTCAATGGAGTCGGGATAAAAACCTTCTGCACTCGCTACGATTTTGTAGGGTGTTTCTAGGGTCAAACCATAATCATAACGATTACCTCTATCATTGCTCTTAGAATCAATGGCTTTAGAGTTAAGATCAACTAAATCCACTGTAGCGCCTTTGATCGGCTTTTTCTCTTCAGAGAAAACACCAACTACAAGGTCTGCAAAGATTCTGGCGATTTCGAATTCATAGATATCAAAACAACAAGTTTTACTTCTATTAGACTTTGCTCCTCTTGTTGGGCGGTTAGATACTAAGAAACCTTTATAGCCTTCCGCGTCTAAGGTAAAGTATTGATCATCTACCGTGCTGTTGTAAATCCATCCCATATTAGAAGGTTCACTCCAATTTGAGCCATCCCAACTAGCATACATATTATCAAAGCCCCCAAGAGTAGGATGTCCGTCCGTACTAAAGTACAGGGTTCCATCTCTATAATGAGGCGTTTCCTCATTACCAGGAGTATTGATTGTTGCACCTAAATTTACAGGCGTATCATATTCTCCTTCAGCAGTCTTCGTCGCATAATAAAGGTCAAAACCTCCATAACCACCAGGCATATCAGAAGAGAAGAATAAAACTTCATTACCATATAGCTCTCCAGCTGTTGGATGTTTTGCTACATAATCACCATTAACACCTTTCACCTCTTGGCCACCTTCCCATGAACCACCGCCTTTACTGTAGTAAATTTTGCAGTTGTCAATAACATTACCAGAAATATCTGCCTGGGTGTAGAACATGGTTTCGCCATCTGCAGAAAGGGAGATATGCGTTTTATGTACTTCTGGGCGATTAATTTTGGTGGATAGTGCTTTGGGTTTGGACCAAGACACTTTTTTTCTTCTGCCTTTTCCAGTTTCTTCTTTACTTGATTTAACGATACGTGCGTGGTAATCATCAGCTTCTTCATCAATCTCGATGGCTGTTTCTGTATCTGTTTTGAAGTTCACGTAATACAATTCTCCATCTGGCGAGAAGGCAGGTGAATATTCAGAGAAAGAAGAATTGATATTTTTACCTGCATTTTCTAAGTTCAAACCTTTTGCTACTTCTGGCAACTCCAGTGCTAATTCCGCGCCTGTAATTTCGTTTTTCGTCAAGGTGCGCATACTATCATTCGATGCCACACTAAGGTAGGTTTGTAGTTCCTCTATTGCCTCCTCATAATCGCCATTCATTTTGAGCACACGACCATATTGGAAACGATATTGAATATATTTATTCTCTTTATCTCTTCTTAGTAGCTGCTTGTACTTACGAGCTGCTTGCTTATAATCCCTAATTTCGTAATTAAGATCTGCGATAATTGGCAATAATGTTTTATCCTCTTTTTCATCATAGGCTTGTTCATACCAATCTAAGGCGACATAGTAGTTTTTATCAGCAAGGCTTTGCTCAGCTGCCAATAACATATTATCGTAAGTGGACTTAGAGATTGGCTGTGCATGCAAACCAAGAGCTGCAAATGCCAAAAGTATAAATGGTAAGAAAATGCGCTTCATAAAACCTTGATATTATTTTGAAAGACTTCTTCATTTAATGCAACGTGAAGATGCCCTTTTATTTGATTAATAAAATGTTAAACAACAATCGGAAGATTGTTAAAACATTTGGGATTAAAATTTAGGACAGAAGATCGCTTGGTTAATTTTTGGTTCTTTATAAATTTTCAGAATATAATATGCTGAAACTTCAAAGGCTCCATTGTAGTTGTTCACTTCATTCAATTCTGTCAAAGTAATATCATAACTCAGTGCGGCTCTGAAATCTTTGTAATCGATTCCAAATAGCACTTTACCTGCATCTGAAATTCGGTATCCTAGGCCAAAGTTCAGTGCAATTTCTTTTTCTGGATTGATCAGGTAACTTGCCCATCCTTGAATTCCGATTTCAGGGTCTGCACCTGTTGTCGTTTGAACAAAAATCTGTGGGCGGATCCCCCATCGTTCATTCAAGCCAATGGCATATGCAGCATGCCCTACAATTCGGAAGGGGCGCTTTGCAGCATTTTTATCATCCGGGTTAGCAATTACCAGATTATAATCTGGGCGGGTAACGTGACCAAAAGAAAGGCCGATTTCTAATTTACTGGATTCGCTGACATTAGAGCGAAACAATAAACCCGCATTAAAGTCAATAGCATCCTTTGATGGATTCATTCCACTTTCATCCTCAGAGGGGTTCTGTCCATATAATTCTGGGCTTAGACCATCCTCTATATCCAATAAAAGTCCATCTGCGAACAAAGCATTATCAAAATTTATCCTACGATTAAATTGACCTCCTTGGAGTCCTAAGGTCAACATATTTTTGCGATTTTTATCTAAAGCAAAATGATAAGAAGCTGTCAGAAGAGCTCCAGAGGTTTCTAAGCCTAGGCGGCCTGCTTTGTCATTATAAAAGGCTACACCAATACCTATCCAATCTTGTTTCCTGAAGCCACGAATGATGGGCGCATCAATATAAAAGGAGGGTGTTTCGTACTGCTCCACATTTACCGCATCAAACGATTGTGCTCTGTAGATACCTCCAAGACGTGCTGTTCCCTCAAACGCACCTGATAGAGCAGGATTTAGCGTAAGCGGTGACATATCAAATAGAGTAAAGTGAATATCTTGTGCGTGTAGATTTCCCGATAAAGCAACAACTAAAATTAAGAGTAGAGGTCTCAAAAATCTCATATACTTTAATTTAAATACCAAGAGAATGACTTGAAGGAATCAAAACTTAGTGAAGTAACTAAGTCTAATTTTTTGCTTTTCTTGACTAGCATCAATAGAGTAGGCAAAAGGCCTTCAATCCGAAAGATACTTTTTTTATTCAAAAAATTATCAATATTTGCCCCAAGTTAGTTGTAAAACTGATTTTGCCCAACTGACAATAAAATAAATTTATACGCTATCTGACAATTTTTGTTTAATTGAAAATAAAAGCTCCTTCATACAACATTTGTATAAGGAGCTGGAGACAATGCGTCAAAATCATAGCTCTTTTCTAGCATGATCTATTTATTAGTCAATTGAGAAAGAAAAAGGTCATCCAATTTTGATTGATTTTTTCAAAAAAATGGTCGATTCCTACTTGAAAACTTCCATTTCCTTCCAAAATCCTAATTTTTTAGATACTGCTCTCTTTTGCATTGCATATTTGTTATAGAAACAGCGCAAACACTTACCAACACTAGATGGTAAAATTTTATACTATCAAACACTAACAACAGCACTTAAACCTTGGATGAGCACTCTACCTGATTGAAGAAATAAAAAATAAACAAACTAGATTTATAGTGGAATTTCAAGCAAACGGGCAATCAGCTTACGCCAATTGCCCGTTTCTTTTTTTTATGAGTAATCACGTTTTTAGTCTTCCAAAATGGCATCATCTATTATTTCGTTGCCATCTCCATCCAAATCCTCAAATCCAGGTACATTGCCTTTTTTCTTTTCTGCTGGTTTATAATCTGGATTTTGTTTAATCTCCATTTCTCCTTCTATGTTTTGTCCTTCCGCGCTGTAATCACCATCAGCATAGCGGGCAGCCTTATCGAAGAAACTTTCATGTTTACCTAGGCCATCCTCTTTACCCATACGTTCTGCAAATGTTTCATCCGCTTTTTTCACCTTATTTTCTAGATCTGCATTCGCTTGCTGCGCCTTTTTAATCACATCATCCATTGATTCTTTGGCAGCTTCTTCTTGTGCCTTATCAAATAAACTTTCTGCTTGTTCTGTCGCCTTATCGGCAAATGATTTTGCCTTATCAAATAATTTACTGCCGATATCTTCCGCTGTATCGATCACCTTCTCTCCTACCTTTTCAGAAACATCTAATACTTTTTCACCAACTTGCTCTGAAACATCTAATACTTTTTCACCAACCTTTTCTGAAGTATCTGAAATTACTTTTCTTACCCCTGCTGTACGATCCATAATTTCATCCCCTAATTTACCAGCGGCTTTGGCTGCTTTATCAGCTGCTGAGCGCAAATTATCGCTTATGCCAGAACTTTTTTTATCAGGAACAAAGCCATCATCCTCAAAAAAATTAGGATCTCCTTCTGTTTTTTCCACTCCCATGACTATCGGATTATCACTTTGATTGGATAGCCCTTTATCTTCAACCAAACCTTTTGCTTTTTCAACAGCCTTTTCTGTTTCTTCCCAAATTTTTGCGCCTATATCTTCTGCAGTTTCTTTAGCTGTTTCGAATAAAGACTCGGCTTTAGTGGACACCTCTGAAGTGAATGTTTCGGCTTTTTCTTTTGCTTTTTGCAAAGTTTCATTTGTTTTATCTAACATATCCTCCCCTGCTTTCTTACCTTCTTCTGCCGCTTTTTTAGCCTGAGACTTTGCCACAGACTTTGCACTAAAAACTAGTTTTTTAATTTCATTTAAAAAGCCCATATTCTTACCGTATTTTAGAATTTTCTGATAGAAGTTATTTAAAAATTGAAACTCAACAGGAGCTTTGCCTAAGCATTCTAGTGATTATTCTTGATGAGTAATAGCCTACTGTTAAAACAACTTCACAGTTAAAGCTTGACTAAGGGAAGTTAGGCATTAAATGTCTGAATCTAAAATTTTATAGATTAGTATTTCTATTGCCTATGACGAACAACTTCATTTGGCTTACTAAGAAAGATTTCTCTAGGTGTTTGATTCGGATTATTATACATTTGATACCTACAAAAAAACAAGGCGGCTAGTCAACATTGCTGATATAATAAAATGGTCAGCTCGAAAATAATAAGAAAGGTGCCCATGATTTATGAGCTGACTTGAACCTATTAGCCTTTAGCTTAGAATTTTAATGTACTAATTTTTCTGCCTCCCAATTTTAGTATTAAAGCAGAAAATGGCACCATAAATTCCTTTAGTAGGATTTTATGGTGCCTATTATTTTTTGAAAGCGTTTAAGGAATAAATTTAGAAATGATAACCTAGTTTCAGGACAAAAATACCAGATGATTCAAAAGCCAATCCACCATTAAGTCCAGAACGATGTCGCCCATAAAGACCTAATGAAAAACCAATGTTTCCCTCTATCGGCATATTGTGAAAATCATTATTATTTTGTTTATTATAATAATCTACCCCGCAAAGGATATTAGTGTAAAAACGAAAGCTAGCGGAAGGCTTAGAAAAATAAAATCGAGTACCTAGCAATAGCTTTTTAGAAGTTGCTCGGCCTGTTCTCCCGGATATGAAGGAACTTTTTATATTTAAAGCTGAGAAAGAAATCTGAGAGATAAGATCAACTCTATTAGTTAATTTAAAACCAGGCATCAGTTCTATGTGATAACCAGATGCATCATCAAACATACTGGCCGTTCGGCCAATATTGGTATTGAAATAAAACTTCTTTTCTGATTCTTGAGCAAATAATACACACGAACACAAAACAAATAGTGTAGTCAAAATAGGTAACTTCATGATTAATTATTTTGTTTCGGACAAAGGTAAGATGAAAGCAAAAGTGCTAATCAGCAATAATTCATTGGTCGAAATATTTTTTTATTAAAAATTACTTCATTCCTAAGCTGTGTATTGCATAGAAAGCTAATTGGATATAGTTAACATCAAGATTTAAACAAAGTGGTAGGAAAAAGGGGATGGAAAAAACATTTGGCTAGAGGCCTGAAAACAACAATAGCGGCACACTAATTAAACAAGTATGCCGCTTCTGCTCTATTATTTAGTCTAGCAAATGAGTTTAGATTTCGCCCTCTACTAATTTTCTATTGCGGTATATAGCACCAAGCTTTTCGTTTCTTCTTCTTACAGAAGGCTTAGTGAATTCTTTTCTTGCACGTAATTCTCTACGCATTTTTGTTTGTTGGTGCTTTCTTTTGTAGCGCTTCAAAGCGCGATCAATGCTTTCGCCATCTTTTACTTCAATAATAAGCATGAGATAACTCCTTTTTGGTTAATTTTTAAAATGAGATGCAAAAGTAAAAATATTTGATTGTTTTTTCAAACAAGCTTTGGAGATTATTTCATTGTCTTGCAGAAGCAAACTATTGACCATTCTAAACTCAAATGACAAATTTCCCAATCGGTTTTCTAAAAATAATGATTAGCAATGGATTTTTCTTCTGAGGCTTCTATGTTTGCGTTTACAACTAAAGGTCATGATGTACAATTAGGGCACTTTAATTGTTAATTCATTCGTTTTTCATTAAAATTACAAGATTTTTAATTGTTGGTTGCTTGTTGTCGATTGTTCGTTCGACATATTAATCTGTTAACTAATAATCAACAGCCACTAACAGATAACCATTAACCAATACTCCGTGGAAGCAGTCAAAGCAGCATTTTTATACGCAACAAATGAGGATCAAAAGTATTGTACTGATTTAAGGCTGTTCATTGCACCTTTCGAGCGGAAGGAGATACTAGAAATAGAGGAATTTGACATTCATCTTACTAATATTAGTCGTCAGGAAGCAGCTCGATTTGACGTTTTCTTTTGCCTGATTAGTCCTGCCTTTTTATATTTTTTTTTAGAAGAGACTACTGGTGATTTGAGCTATCTGATTCGCGAACGTCAGCTTGTTCCGATTTTGATTAGGCCTAGCCTATGGCATACTAGTGCGTTTGCAGATTTGGAACCGCTTCCTTCAACTAAAACCCCTGTAACGCTTTGGAAAAATATCAATGAAGCTTTTCTCAATATTGCGGATGGAATAAAAATTGTTGCGGAAAACATTCAGTACGAAAAAATATCAAGAGAACAAGAGCAAGGCAACTATGAGATTGAAGAGCTGCTGCTTAGAGAGGAGGAGTTTTTTACGGAAGTAGAAAAGTACTCCGACGTATTCGATGAAAAATATAAGGAGTTTCAACAGAATACCTATTTCTGGAACTATTTCCTTCAACGACATGGTTATGAAATATCTGGAATGACCAAGAAAACGCTGGAGCAGACGGTACTGGAAGCCGAAAATATTCGCATGCGTGAAATGAATATCCAGCAGGAAATAGATGAAATTTCAAATGACATACATGTCCTTTACGAAAGTATTGCCAAAGAGGAACAACGCTATTACTGTATCGTCATTTATGATCTTGAATCAGCCAGTTATAATAACTATAATACTTATAAGTCGTCATTTTCAAGAAATTATGGGAAGTTTATGACTTTGAGAGAGCGTCTACGTAAATATGGCTTTAATGGTAAGATTAAAATAGCCTATAAAGTCTTTACCAAGTCAGAAATTTGCGACTAGTCAGCGCAAAGTGGACTTGCTTTTTCAGCTATTTTTATCTATTTTTATTGAGAGCGGGAAGATATTGAATGGAATAATTGCTAGAAGTTTATTCATTGTCCTTACCGATACCACTAACGCTAAATCTAATTGTTGCTAAAACCATCACAAAGAATAATTTTTTTGATAAGTTACAAGTCCTTGTTGTCAATAAATAAATCTAAGGGTCAAGTAAATGCATACCACTACTTGAAATTGCTAAATGTGTATTTATGCGAAAACAAACCAATCTAATCATCAACGAAAGATCTACTACTGTTGTTAGTACAGCGATTCACGAAGAACTTGCATTGTGTTCTTCTAATATCAAGAAAAAACCATTTTTACCAAAAAGAAATAAGAAGAAGGTCTTAAAGTGGCTAGTGCGTCGTTGATCATTGATTTTCCTCCTTTTTTTGTCTACCAAAAATTAGATTCAAAATAGCTCCCTTTTCTTTCTGCTGGCTATACTATACAACGAATTATATAGTGCTACTCGATACTGGAAGTAATCCCTACGAGCTTTAATACTTGTTAAGAATAGCCCACCTCGTGGATCAAAAGTAAAATTGGGATACAATCGTTTAAAGTCTGGATCTGTATCGAAGGTATCAGATGGTTGACCTGATTCGTTCTCTCGATAAAGAATAGATAGATTTCCTTTACTTTCCTTATATAATAGCTTCAAATAAGCATATACAATCACTTGAACATAAAAAGCAGACGATCTGGCTAAAGGCAGATCAGGATTATATACTCTTCCCTTCTTCAATAAAGAAGATACTTGTTCACTTAACAGGGCCATTTCTTCCATTCGGGCTTTTAGCATTGCTGACTCTAAATCATAGAGGTCATGAATATTGGAAGATTCGCTATTGCGCAGTATTTCTTTATAAAGCTTGCGTTTTTGTTCTTCTGTCTTCACATCCTTTTCTACCAATCCAGCATAATTATCAATGATGAGTCGATCTTCAATTATCGATTTAGCTTGAGTGAACCATTCATTAAGATCTTGAATAGATTCATCTTCTAAGATTTCATCTAGCTTTTGGCGGGTCCGAGGGAACCATCTAAACCACAAATCTTGCAAATCGTGGCTTGGTGCCACTACTTTAGATTTAAAATAGTTGGATTCTGGATCCAAATACTCTATGAGCAACATCAAACGGAGGAGGAAAATTAGGAATAACTCTTCATTAACTTCCCCTTTCTGATTATACATATTGGGATTCTGCAAAAAGTAATGCCAATACCAGAACATGAATAACTCTGTGTCCTTATTAAAGGTGATATAGTAATTAATCATATCCCCGAATAGATCAGATAAATCCTCTAAGAATGGTAGTTGTTCAATTAAAGACAAGCTCTGAACAAGCGTCGTTTTCTTTTCAAATCGTTCAAAGGTAGGATCTCCTAAATCTACATAACTCAGAAATGACTTGGCTGCCGAAGCGGTTGCGGTGGATAAAAACAAACTTGGCTGTAATAGGTGTGCATAACTCATTTCGACGGACATATCATTCGAAACAATTCCCGAAATGCTACTCACACAAAGTGTAGGACAACGATCATAAGCTTGCAATAAAACACTTGACATCACCTTATAAACAGAATCAAAAAGACTAACTAGCTGCTGCACGCCACCATTGAACTCCATATTAAAATCTGTCATTTCTGACATTAAGTAGCTTAGATGATAACGATTATGAAAAGCTTTTTCAAAATCACTCGTTAAAATATCCAAGACCTCGCTTGACTCCTCGACAGATTGATCATCTTCTGTTGCTAATTGGGCAACATCGAATAAAGTTTTGTCCAAAAACGGCTTAAGATCAATAAAGTAAGCGTATAGTACCGGATCTTGGATACCATTATTATAGTTGACATACATATTGACGACTCGTTCTCGAACGGTCTTTGAAACCTTACACGCAATTAAATTCTTTCTTAGATCTTTCAGGCTTTCGAATCCAAAAGCATAATGATGTAATCCATTAGTATAGAAGTAGTGCTCCCCCACTTCTTTACCTGCAATTTCATCTAAATCTACTGCTAACTCTGGGTGAGTTTGGATACCGCGAATGTGCTTGTTTAGATCTTCTAAGTCAGTATTATTTAGTAGTTCTTTATACGATAGTTCTAAATTGCCGTTGGGCACAGGATAGACAAAATCTCCATTGCCAATGTGCAAATGCCAATCTTTGGATTTCTCATTGAAATGCTTGGCAACACTCTTAAGATGACCAGGTTTTACAAAAAGTTGAATATTCAGCTTTAAATTATCATCCAAAATAGGCTTAAATAGTTGGCTATCAGCCTGTACCTTTCCATTTTGTTCGTCAAACAAATCAATATCGAAACCAAATACAGTTTGTGAATGCACAAAGATATGCGCTTTCTCTAACTTTTCTTCTTGTTCTCCTTCCTGCTCTAATAGCTTCCTGAGTAATGCTTCTTTGCGAATGCTTTCTAGTAGTTTATTTTGACCGTAATCAAACAGCTTTAATTCCTCAAAACTTAATTCACGAACTTCTAGGATATGCCTTGTTATGGTATCATAGCTATCGGCAAAAAATAAAATGGTAAACTCGTTCCATGAAAAGCTCTGGAGCAGGATAAAATCAAAATGCTCTTTGAAATCAGGACTAGCTTCTAATCGAGAATAAATCATGGAAGCTACCAGTTTCAAAAAGTCATCGCCGGCACCTATAGTAAAGGCACTATTGAGTTTTAGCGAACAGCTAGCAAATAGAGGAAAAGCAGCATGCTGTGCCGATTTTTCCTTTAGGAAAGTATCTTTTGCCTGCTCTAATAAGCTGGGATACTCTGTGATCAACTGTGGCGCATACCCCGTTTGCGTTTGGAATATAAAATTCTCTGGCTGGAGTAGTTGTCCATCATTATCTAATAAGGTATCTTCTGTAAGGTGACTGTAAGGGTGGAAAGTTTTGCTTCCCAACTTAAAATCATCTACCAAGGAAAGAACGGCCAAATCAAAGCGACCGAATAAATAAAAAGCCCTTACTTCATAAAAGTATTGCTCAAATTCTGCTAAGATAGATGGGTCATCCTTTTCAATGTTGAATGAAAAGTCACGAATACGGTCTTTATATTTTCTAAAAATTCCTTGTCGTATTTCCCGTTCAAAAAAAGCCTTCCCTTGTTTTAAAGGTAGTGGAATGGTAGAAAGACCAAGAAATATGCCGCTATTATCGATAAAGTGTTTGCTATCCAAAATTTAATTAGTTATCCGTTTTATTCATCAAAACGGGATCTAGTCTTAAACACTAAGGTATAATCTATGGTTTGATCTTAGAACGCTTGATATACCCTACAAAGCTTTAAAATTAAAGATTGTAAAAGCTTCTTATTAGAAGCCTAGCCATGAAGTTATTTAAAACATATTTTGTGATTTTCAAACAAAATATGGAGCACTGAATAAGACGGCCGCTGCTGCTAGGCAGATAGTTTTTTCATTTCATCCGCAAAGGATACTATTCAAAAAAGATTTGCCTTAGCACTCAAGCACTTATTTTCATTAGCCATATACTTTTAAACAACTTCCATCTATAACTTTCTAGTAACGGAATTGAATGTATTGATAATACATCAAATTCACAAATAAATTAATATTCAATTAGCATCTCTTCATTTGTTAGATGCTATTTAACGTAAAAATAATTCCATAAGTTATGGGGCTAAATTATATTAACTCATTTTTTCTTAATAAATCACCAAATTAATGCTCCGAACTTTCCGTTAATCAGTTCGTTTACATCATTTTGGCAAAATAAAAATGAGTTGATATAATTCTTTAGGCCTACTCAGATTTTATTTTCTTTAAGAAACCTTATTTATTTAATTAAGCTTCAATGCATGAAATACAGAAATTTAGGTAATACAGACCTTCAAGTCAGCGTCATTTGTTTGGGCTCTATGACTTGGGGTGAACAGAATACAGAAGCAGAAGGGCATGAGCAAATCGACTATGCTTTGGATCAAGGTGTCAACTTTATTGATACGGCCGAACTCTATGCAGTACCTAGCAAAGCCAAAACGCAGGGACGTACAGAAGAAATTATTGGTAGCTGGTTTAAAAAGACCAATAGAAGATCAGATGTTATTTTAGCTACTAAAATTACGGGACCATCCGCTAATTTAAAGTACATCAGAAATCCTTTAAACTTTTCATCAGGCCAAATTGAGGAGGCGCTTAACGGCAGTTTAAAAAGACTACAAACTGACTATGTGGACCTTTATCAATTACACTGGCCAGAACGCAGAACAAACTTTTTTGGTAAAAGAGGTTTTGTTTATGATGAAACCGACCCTTGGCAAGATAATTTCCTATCTATTCTAGAGAAATTAGCTGATTTGCAAAAAGCAGGAAAGATTCGCCACTTTGGTATCTCCAATGAAACACCTTGGGGACTTTCAAAGTATTTGAATTTAGCTGAAAAGCATGACCTTCCGAGATGCATGAGTATACAAAATCCGTACAGCCTACTAAACCGCACTTATGAAGTTGGTATGGCGGAGATGTCTATCCGTGAAAAAACAGGTTTATTAGCCTATTCACCAATGGCGTTCGGCCTACTTTCGGGAAAATACCATTTAGGAAAAGATGAGTCTAGTGCTCGTCTCAATCAATTTAAGCAGATGTCACGATACAATAAAGAAAATGCCCGAAGTGCCACTGCCAAATACCTTGAAATTGCACAAAAGCATGACTTATCGCTTGCGCAAATGGCGCTCGCATTTATCAATAGTCGTCCATTTGTTACAGCCAATATCATAGGTGCGACAAAGATGGATCAACTAAAAGAAAATATAGCGAGTATTGATCTAGAGCTTTCGCATGAAGTACTCAAAGAAATTGAAGCAGTACATGAGCTGATTCCTAATCCCGCTCCTTAATCAAAAGATATTTCCCATAATAAAGTGAAGCCTTGTGCTTCACTTTTCCCTTCTCTTTATATACAAAAGGCGACTTTTCCCGTATTAATTATGATGATCCTTCTTCATATTTGAAGGACAATAGCGATATTTATCATTGAACAGGCAAAAACTACTGATTTGATGAAAAAGTTGATTTTCTTTTTTGTCCTTTTCTTGAGCAGTGCCCCATCGTATGCTCAAATGTGGAATGGTACAGATACTCTATATGGAAATGAATGGATCAATTTCGATCAAAGTTACTATCGGATCTTAATCGCAGAGGATGGTGTATATCGTATCACATACGAATCATTAGTTGATCAGGGTATTCCTGCCAACACAATAGAGGGCCATCAATTTCAGCTTTTTCATAATGGTCAAGAAGTTCCGCTTTATCGAAGTGAGCAAAGTTTGCAATCTGCTGGCGATTATCTTGAGTTTTGCGGAAAGCAAAACCGATCTGAAATGGACACCTTCCTTTTCAAAAATCCAGATGACCTGCTCAATCCTTTTTACAGTATGTATACGGATTCCTCCGCTTACTTTTTAACCTGGTCTACCACAACTGAAGGACTATCTTTTACCCCAACGAATAATGAGCTCCTCAATTTACCACCAAAAGAAGAATGGTTTTGGTATAATAAGGTAGTAGAATTCCACAGTCATCCTATTCACAAAACAAATTTTGATGGTGTCGCAGAATCTATCTATGATACAGGTGAAGGTTATGCCAAAAATTATTCAAACAACATCAATGTCAGTATTCAAGCCCCATTTGTTGCCAATATCGATGAAAGCAGTACTTTGTCAATTCGCTTAGTATCTTCTCATGGTTTGACTCATGAGTTGGAAATAGATAGAAATGGATCAACCATCATTACAGAAAGTTGGTCTGGTACTCAGCTGAAAGAATATACCCATCAAATTGCGAGTAACGAATTAAATGAAACAGAAGAGTTAAATATTCGAGGAGGTACAGCTAGTAACGATCGTTATGCGCTTGCCGTTGCACAAATCAGGTATCCCCGTATTTTTGACTTTGATGGTGCAAGTTACTTTCCTTTTGAATTATCATCCAGTACTACGGATCAATATATTGAAATAGATCATTTTAACACTTCTGGAGGTACGCCCATACTATATGATCTTACTAATAACCTTAGATTAGAAGCAGTAATAGATAATGCATTGCTTAAATTTAAGCTAGCACCATCTTCTGATACAAGAGCACTCGTTTTAGTAGCTCCTAATCAGATCACTTCCGTAAATACCTTAGAAAGTATTTCCTTTACCAATTTTGAAGCATTAAGTTCCGATTATATCATTCTTTCCCATCCTAAACTTTTTGCGGGTAATCATCCAGTTCAGGCTTACGCCGAATATCGTGCCAGCACGGCAGGGGGTGGGTTTGATCCAATGGTGGTTGATGTAGAGCAATTATATCTTCAGTTTGGATATGGCATAAATAGGCATCCACAAAGTATTCGCAATTTTGCGCAGTACATTCGTAAAAATTGGGCATCGCCTCCCCGATACTTTTTTATTATTGGAAAAGGGCGAGAATATACTCAAGTAAGATCTAACAGTCAATTGTCCTCTGATGCTACTGCCAGTTTTGCTGTACCGACCTTTGGTCGTCCTGGTGCAGATAATTTGCTTTTAGCAACTCATGATAATTCTACGCCATCCTTTGCACTTGGTCGTTTGGCTGCTACTAGCCTATCCGATGTACAGTTATACTTAGAAAAAGTAAAAGGTTACGAACAACTACAACAATCCACTGCAGAAGCAGATCGTGCTTGGCGCAAAGAAATCATCCATTTGGGAGGGGGTGGAAACCCTTCCGAACAAGCTAGTATTAGAACTCGATTAGCGAATATGGAGGAAGTTATTGAAAATAACGCTTTTGGGGGCAATGTATTTACCTTTACCAAAACGAGTTCTGATCCGATTCAACAATCTTCCTCTTCTCTATTAACTGAAAAGATCAATAATGGTACCAATATCATTACCTTTTTTGGCCATGCTGGAACGGGGAGTTTTGATGTCAGTATTGATGATCCATCTACTTACCAGAATAAGGATAAATATCCGTTCGTCTTTTCTTTAGGCTGCCTCTCAGGGCAAATGCATTCCAATGTAATAAGTATTGGTGAGCGCTTTGTGTTTCAAGAGGATAAAGGGGCCATCGGCTTTATTGCCACTACTGGTTTCGGATACATTACTTCTTTATCTAATATGCATACATCATTTTATCAACTTTTAGGAAGTGATTATTATACTAGTGGCATTGGTGAAATTATGAAGGCTACTCTTGAAATCTCTGCCGCACTCCAAGGTATTCCTAACACAACGCTGAATCAGCAATATTCATTAGACGGCGATCCTGCTATTCAATTCCATTATTTTGATGGGCCTGACTATACCATTGATTACGAATCTATTCAGTTTTCACCTAAGGCTGTAAATGCTCGAACTGATAGTTTTGCATTTGAATTTACCATTCAAAATTTAGGAAAAGCTTCAGAAGATTCATTAGAAGTGCATATTTATCACCAGTTTCCGGATGGTTCAGAATATTTGCTACGAACTTTAAATATTGAAGCGCCCAAATACGAATCGACCATTACTACCTATTTGCCCGTATTTGGGGAAAGAAGCATTGGTTTTAATAAATATTTTGTCCAATTAGATCCCAATAATAAAATCGAAGAGATTCCTAATATTCAGGCAGAACAAAACAATGAACTATTCAATCCAAATGGAGAACGAGGAGCTGAAATTTATATTTTTAGTAATGCAGTAAGCCCTATTTACCCTAACAACTATGCAATAATCAATTCAGCTACACCTACCTTAAAAGCGAGTACTGCTGATGTTTTTGCAGATGAACAAGTGTATATTATTGAAATAGACAGCACTCAGAACTTTAATAGCCCTCTAAAACAAAGGAAAGAAATCTATCAAAAAGGTGGAATTTTAGAATGGGAAGTTCCAAATATGCTTCTTCCTTCCACAACTTACTATTGGCGAGTAAGTACAGATAGTACAAGTACCAATGGATATCAATGGGCCAACAGTTCGTTCATTTACATTCCTCAGGAGAGTGAGGGGTGGAACCAATCCCATTTCTTCCAATTTCAAGAAAACGCCTTTGATGATATGGAATTGGACGAAAGTACAAGAGGAAAAAAATACTTGGATGATGTAAAGAGTATCCGTATTCGAAATGGGGTTTACCCCAATACATGGCCTGAGATTGCATTTGGCAATAGCCCGTTCATATACATCCCCTGGGATAATCCTGTTAAAGGAGGAATTTCGGTTTCAGTTCTAGATCCCGTTTCCATTGATTATTGGACCAACAACTATCCCGGTGATTATGAAAGTCATTTGGCTACTCCATGGGCAGTTGATTGGGGTGCATTCACTTATAGAACGCAAGATGAAGATTGGAGGGAAAGAGCAATTAAGTTCTTAAGAGATTCTATTCCTGCAGGGCATTATGTTTTGGTATATTCTATACAACATACTACTGAAGATTATCAAGCAGAAGAGTGGGCCGCAGATTCAATTTATCTAGGAACTAACCTATTCCAAGTTTTCGAAGAACAAGGTGCTAATTTAATCAGAAATGCCGCTACCGAAGGTGCCAAGCCTTGGGCTTTTTTTTACCGTAAAGATGATCCTAGCTTCCCCGTTTATGAAGAAATGGTAGAAACCAATCAAGAACTCAACCACAGTCTTGACATTGCTGGACTTTGGGATAATGGTTCTGAAACCACCATCAATATTGGGCCAGCCAAAAACTGGGATAAACTGCAATGGGCCATGAATCCTGTGGAAGCAAGCGATGACTTCCAATTAAACCTTTGGGGCGTAAGGGAAGATAGTACCAGTTCTATTCTAGCAGAAAATATTATCAACTTAGATACCACCTTACAATGGGTTAATGCAGAAGAATTTCCATTTTTAAGATTACAATTGCTCTCCTCTGATGAAGAAAATAGAACCGCTCCCCAATTAGATTACTGGCGGATCTTTTATGAAGGAATACCTGAAATTGCCATTAACCCCAATGCTCATTTTCTTTTCCAAAAAGATACGGTACTAAGAGGAGAAATGCTCAAAATGGAATTAGCATTGGAGAACTTGAGTAACTATAACATGGATAGTGTACGGATAGCATATCAAGTGAGTGATGCTTTTAATAATAATTCGACTTTTACTTATCATCTACCCGTCTTACCATCAAACGATACCATTATTCATCGATGGAACTTAGACACTAAATCACTATCCGGTGATCAACAAATCACCATCAATCTCAATCCTAATCAAGAAAGACCTGAGCTATTTAGTTTTAATAATGTTGGGATCAAAGATTTTTATATTCAAGAAGATGAAAAGAATCCCATTTTGAATGTAAGCTTTGATGGTCGTTATATTATAAATGGTGATATTATTTCGCCTCATCCACTTATATCTATTAGTCTAAAAGATGAAAATCCATTTTTACAACTCGTTGATACCAGTAGTATAAGGGTATTCATTAAGTTTCCAAACGAATTAGATGCACTACCTGTGTCTTATGATCAGGGGAATATAACTTTCTATCCGGCCTTATCGGGTACTAATAATACCGCAAGAATCGAATACCAAGCTGAGTTTTTAGAAGATGGCACTTACGAGATGATTGTGCAAGCTCAGGATGCCAGTGGTAATCAATCAGGCAGGTATGATTATAAAGTAAGTTTTGAAGTCATTCGAGAAAATCGCATTTCTAATGTTCTGAATTATCCTAACCCATTCTCTACCGCTACCCAATTTGTGTATACCTTGACAGGTACGGAAGCTCCGGACGATTTTGTCATTCAAATAATGACTGTCTCAGGAAGAGTAGTAAGAGAACTCACCCAATTAGAGTTGGGGCCCTTACAAATTGGTACGCACCGCACTTCTGGAACTTGGGATGGGACTGATCAATATGGCAGTAGATTAGCCAATGGCGTTTATCTTTATCGAGTATTAATTCAAGATAACAATGGCGAAGCCTATGAAAAGTATGACAACGGAACTGATCGTTTTTTCAAAAACGATTTAGGCAAGCTGGTTATCCTTCGATAAGCATTCTTCTCGAAGCACACAAGCGTCTAAATAAAATTTAGCGCCCCAGTTGATCCATCGAAATCGTTGGTAGGCCCCCCAGATAGGCTGAGCACCGGAGATTCCGCCTTTTGCAAAAGAAGGCCATTTCCAGATCGCCTTTGTCACAGCAGCAAGGAATTGCTCAGCAATCACTCGAAAAAATATTTGATGATTGATCTGATATACTCGAAATGCCAAACAAGCCAATTGTACCTCCCCTACTAAACAACGAAAACCATAACTTCCATTCCATTCCAAATCAAAGCTACTAGCCAATTTGCCTTTTTCTATTTTTAACTGGTAGAGTTTCTTTAATACTTTTTCTACAACCCTTAATACATGGCCTTCTTCATCTAATAATTGTTCACTTTCTAGCAGTCCTCTGTAGGTATAAGCAATAGTATGCGTTAATGCTGCCTCATTTGGGCGAAAGCCCCAATGAAGAACGGCATGCTTGGCTTGAATTTTTGCTTGGTAAGCCGAAAAGGACTGCTTTAAAGTATGAAAAGCCTTATCTGTTAACATCTGCTTCATCTCTAGCAATGCCCATAATACTCTTGTATGATAAGATGGGCTATAGAATTTTACGTAAGTATGAGCAGAAAAAACGCCATCCTCTCCCATTTGTGCTAAGAGCCAAACACTACATTTTTCAATAGCTTCCCTATATTTTTGATCATTCGTATACCTTAGCATTTTTATTAACCCCAATAATATCATCCCCGTATCAAATACAAGCGGCGGTCTGTGCTTTTCCTTTCCGACGCCTCCGGGGAAACTTCCGTCCTCCTGTTGAAGGCTCAATAGCCACTGCGCACATGAATGAGCTTCCTTTTCCATTCCCACATTCCAAAGTGTAGGTAAGAGATAACCCGTGGTTTCGGGATAAGGATCACTCCAACCCGACAGCAGATCATAGAAAGCAGCAGAACCCTTTCCTTGATGGACGTGGATACTTTTTCGTACCCAGTCCATGACTAATTTTTTATGATCACCTTCTATTTTCATTGCTAAGGTTAAGCATACTCCGTTTTGGCCAATTTGGCCAGCAAGTACCAAAACAGATTTTTGCTTTTGTAAATTTTATAAAATGGAACTCGCTTTCCTCCCATGCCTATGGTTGCGTGCTCAATTTCAGGAATAATGCTTCCGCAAAAATCCAGCGTCTGATGAGAATCAACAAACCCTTGAATAATTTGCCAATTCAACCAACTGGGTGCTGGTTTATCTCTCCACATTTCTGCACTTGCACTTAGGATCGTAAAGACCTGTGTATCATCCCATGCTAATAGAACGGCTGCATTCCTTCTATGATTCGTTTTATTTCTTGCGTAATAAATGACTCCTTGTTTATTATCTTTCAACGCTGCTACCAATCTTTCGAGCTGCTGCATAGAAAAACCAATTTGTATACCCTGTTGCTGAAAAGTCGTACTGACCAATTGATATAGATCCCTTGGATCAAAAGACTCCTCCAGTGAAAGATAGGAATCAGCTGTCGTGATATTTCTCCGTATATTTCGTCTAAACTGACCAAAAATAGTATCCACAGCTTGCTTCAATTCAATCTGATAAGTGTAATAGGTAGTTTGCTGAAAACGGGCTTGCATAAAAGGCAGCCAATCTTCACAAGTAGGATGAAGCTGTTGAAAAAAATAGGTGCTATTCGGAAGTTGAGAGATGAGGTCAGAAAGTACCTGCTTATACTTTGTATACTTTCGTTCTTGTTTCATTTCCTCTTGGTGCTCAAGATGAATCCAAGGCCCAAGATAGTCTGTAAATGGAGGCATTTTAACGAAAGTGAGGCCTTTTGAAACTTGCTTAAAATAAGGCAACACCCCAATTATCTTTTCGTCTTTTGAGTAGCTTAGCGCTACCTCCCATCCCTGCTGCCCACATACAGCATTCAGCCAGAAGGGCTGAATATGCAAAGGCAGTTTTTGACTCTTTGCAAAGGATATGTATGTATCTTTATTGCTCAAAAATCCATTTTTATCAAAGATATATTTACACAAGGGCTTCGTTGGACTTTTCTGGCAAATATTTTTGGAGCGGGATTAAATTTGGTGAAATTTATCTTGTTGACTCAATTTCTGAGTACACAGGATTTTGCCTTGGTTGCTATTAGTAGCGTTTTTGTGGGCATCGCTTCGATGCTTCAAGAATCAGGAATTAATACCCTACTCATCCAGAAAAAAATCATTTCAAAAGAATTCCTAAGTGCTAGTTTGGGATGGAATTTAATATTTGGATTCCTCCTATTTTTCCTTTTATTGATGCTATTCCTTCCTGCCCATCTCATTTATCCATTCGAAGGACTATGGCTGGTTTGGTGCTTCCATTCCACTGTACTTTTAATTAATGGTCTATTTATTCCTTACAAAGTCTGGAGTCAGAGGGAGCTAAAATTTGATCAATTAGCCATTAGTGATTTAATTGGTGTAGGTCTTGGTTTTATCGTTTGTATGATCTTGGCAGTGAATGAATTTGGTGCCATTGCATTGGTATTAGGATGGATAGCTCAATATTTTTTTGCTGGTTTTTCGATCCTTTTATTTGCTAAATCTTCCATTTCTTGGGTAGGTATTTTTAGGTTCCAACATATAAAAGCTGAACTGATTCAAAGTTTAGATTTTTGGTCAGAGCGAATCATCTCAAATCTAGTGGGCGCTATAGATGTTTTATTATTTGGAACATTACTGGGTGCAGACTTTTTAGGTATTTATGAGGTTTTTAAGCGAATCATTTTACGCCTCATTAATATTATTTCCATTAGCGTAGAAAAGGTAGTTTTTCCCTTGATGTGTCAAGCGCAAAGTGCTCCAAATAAACTAGGTCAGTACTATTGGCAAGCCTTGTCTATTGTACTATTTTTAACTTTGCCCATTAGTATTGGAAGTTATTTCTTCCCTGAGACTATCCTTTCTATTTTTGGTACAGAATGGCAAGATCAGGAACAAAGTTTTCAATTCATAGCTATTTTTAGTCTTTTCCATGTTTTGCTCAATCCGGTGGATGTACTATATGCTGCAATAGGCAAGATTTCGATTTGGCGCAATTTGAATATGGTATTTTTAGGGGTATTTTTTATTTATCTCTTCATTCCTGACGATTATATTTTGTCTACTTTTTTATTGATGTGGTTTTTATTTACCGCTTATACCTATTTATTCGCCTTACGGCAAATTATAGCATGCTCTTTATTGGCTATAGGGCAGTATATTTTAAGTCCTTTATTGATCAGTATTTTAGTTGCTACTCTTGTAAAACAGCTCTTGCCTGCTTCAGAAAATTTCGTATTCCTTAGTCTTTTTTTATTTGGAATCTTATATCTTGTTTTTATGCTAGTTTTTCATTCTTCTATTATGAATATGGTAAAAAACTTAGTCATTTTTGGTGAGCAAGAAAATGGTGAAAAATGATAGAGGCATTCCAAATCTACTTAGACTTACTTATTCATTTCATTTTACTTTATAGCTCAGGTGTATTGCTCCTAGCTCCTTTCAAAAAATTGGATTGGCCGAGACATCATTTGTTTTTCCTACAACTTGTTCTAGGTATCCTTGGGGTGATGAGTGGGTATGCCATCTACTTTACAATGGGGCATACGGTACTAGTTATTATCCCTCTTTTGTATATTATTACGCTATCGAGCTTTTTTGACTCCAAGCTTGGGAGCTTTTATATTTTCCGAAAAGAATTTTTTGTAAGTATTGGCGTTTTGAGCCTTCTATTGGGCATTCAATTTTTCCGCAATGATTATTTTAACCCAGTACTTATCTCCTATTCAGATATTGATTTTGGGATTTATGCTACTGTTTCGGAATATTTGATGCATACTGGTCTCGAAATTTCCTCCCCTTGGTATGCCAATTCATCTCTAGGCCTTCGTCTAGTCCCCCAACCCTATCATTATGGGGATTTGTGGTTGAGTGCCTATTGCCTGAGCAGTTTATTCGATTTGCCCTCATTAAGTGCCTATGTTTATGTCTTTATTCCTTTGGTTAGTATGATGGCTTTTTGGGGTATAATGAGTCTTCTGGTACCTCAAACAAAATACGGGGGTAAGCAATTAATATTTTCTCTTGCTTTAACTCTTTTAAACGTAGGTATTTATCATGCTATCACTCGAGGTTTATATTGTAATGTATTTACGGCTCCAAAAACTTTTTTCTTATTACTGCTATCATCCATAGCTATTCTATTTCTCCAAAAGCGAAACTACTGGCTAACTGGAATCTGCTTAGCATTAATTCCTTTATCAAACATTTTATTTTTACCTGCTATTTATGGGAGTTTAGGTCTAATATTTTTATATTTATTCGTATCTAATAAGGCTCATTTAAAGTCTCTATTTCCACTATTTTTAGTTCCAGTTTTGGGATTAATTTATATCACTTCCTTTTATTTACTTTTTGGAAAGCTATTCACTGGTGTTAGTTCAGTAGAAACAAACGGATTCGACTATATATACCGTCTAATTCGAGGAATAGGAAGTGGTGCTGTCAGATTACTCCTCTTTGAGTTTCCATTCTTAATACTTTTATCTTTGATTATTCCTATTTGGCGAAAGCTAAAAGAAAAGCATCAATTGGTATTTGTTCTACTGGCTGGATATATAGCAGGTGGACTGGCAGGCAAGGCCATTTTCAACCTACAGGAATCAGAAATTGATCAGGTTTTTTATCTAGTCGCCAATCCTACTGTAATTATTTTCCTGGCCTACTTCCTGGGCTTATCAGAATGGCGTAGTACCTTTAAATATGCTCTTTGGGCGACTTACGCCCTCATGCTGTTTAGCATTATTAATCTATTATTTTTCTTTCATCAAAAGGATACCTTGGGCAGTAAAAAGTTTGTTGAAGAAGTTCGAGAGGTATTAAAGGATAAAAATAAAATAGGTGTAAGTATTTCCAATCCTCAGTTAGAAAACATCTATACTTATGATCCAAGAATGTGTACTTACTGCGGAGTACTAAAAATGATTGGCCAAGATTATTGGATACATCGTTTGGACTTAGTGCCCTCACTTGATTCCTTGAAATATCCTGAAAAAAGGAATTCTGTTTCGATTGCTCCTTTTTATCAATTTATGAAGCAGCAAAAAAAGAATGGTCAATGGAAAAATTTGGCGCAGTTGTCTGCCGAACCTGTCTATTCAAAAGATAGATGGCATGAAGCCCAGATAGATTTTATTCATAGCATGGAGGCAGACTTTATTGTACTTGAAAAAGAGGTGCAGCTGCCTATGCATTTGAGTACCTGTGTGGAAAAAGAAATGCACGATCCTATTAGCGGTACAAGTATCATTTTAATCAAAAGGCCATGCGCATATTAATCATTACTTCCTATTATCATCCTGTACAGACTCCCAATGTATATCGCTGGAGTAGCATTGCTGAGTATTGGGCCAGAGAAGGACATGAAGTACATCTGCTGTGCAGTCAGAGGAAGGGATTTCTCAAAGAAGATTTAATCAGGGGCGTAAAGGTACATCGAGCAGGACATAATACATTGATGGACCTAGTGTATCACTTCCGCAATAAAAACAATAGACGATCAGAAGCTAATCAGCAAGCATCCCGCCCTTCAAAAAAAAAGCGATGGTTAGAAAAGATCATCGATTGGACTTGGAGAGCGCTTTATTGGCCAGATGGCAGTATAGTATGGTACTGGCCTGCAAAAAGAAAATTAAAAAGATTGTTAAAGCAATACTCTTTTGATGCCATCATCAGTGTCGGTTTACCTTTTACAGCGCATTTAATCGCATGGTCAGCCAAAAGGAATGCCTCCCAAATAAAATGGTTGGTAGACATAGAAGACCCCTTTTGTTATTCCAAAGAGTTTTTTGTCAATAACTTTCACTTATACGAATCGCTGAATAAAAGGGTGGAAAGGAAATTGCTGAATAGTGCCCATGCGATATCCTTAACGGTTGAAGCAGCACGACAAAAATATTTAAAGCTTTTCCCTGAATTGGAAGATAAGATGTTTGTCACTCCACCCGTTTTTGATTTAAACCTTGAGGCAAAAAGACCAAAGATAAAAGCTGCATCCAAGAGGAAAAAAATAATTTACTTTGGCGCATTTTATGATCACATTCGAACCCCTTTAGCACTACTAAATTTGCTACAAAGCATTCAAATAGATACGCCCCGTTTTTTGGATGACTATGAATTTCACTTTTATGGCCGCATAGATCAAGAAGCGCAAGACTATTTTGAGGCCTTCCCTCAATTAAAGCCCAGCATACATTTGCATGGGCTAATAAGTCGGCAAGAAGTTGAAAGTCGTATGCTTTCAGCCGACTTCTTGATCAATATTAGTAATAAGACCACTTATCATTTGCCGAGTAAAAGTGCCGATTATTTGATGAGTGGTAAACCGATCATTAATATTTGTTATGATGAAATGGATACTTTTAAGGCCTTTTTTGATGGATATCCTGCCATTCTAAATCTAAATCTTCGGCGGGATGAACATAATATAGAAGACATCTTAGCATTCCAATCCTTTCTTAGGAATCCTCCTTTAAAGCAAGTTTCGCCAGCAGTGATTCAGCAATTAGGAGCACCGTATCACTTATCCATTATTGCGAATCAATACTTGCAACTGATTCGATGACTTTTTTAAGCATTTTACCACAATCTTCCCAGCTGATAAGCTCTTTTTTAGTACTTAGTTTTTCCTTTAGTTGTTGCCAGCGAAGAGGGTTTTCCAATAATTGAATGATACCATCCGCTATCGCTGAAGCATTGGGTGATACCCAGATCGCTTCATCCGCTTTTAATTGCTCTTTCAAACCTCCTACATCCGTAATCACCATTGGAATATTTGCCGAAAGGCCCAAAGGAATAATACCAGATTGGGTAGCCGATCGGTAAGGCAAAATCAAAAGATCATGAGACTGTAGCAGCTGATTGATCTGTTCTTCGCTTTGTCTTCCTACTTGGAGTTGTACTCGATTATCCAGATTGGCAGGAAACTGATAATTGACTAGCATGCCTGCAACAGTCAAGTTACCGACAAGGTGCTTTGGTAAAAAAGACATAGCAGAAAGCAAAAGATCTAGCCCTTTATATTCGACGATACGCCCAAAAAAAAGAAGCTTTGCAGGTATATTTAATGTAGCAGAATGCCCTTGGACAAAATCGTAACCTGTAGGACCATGAGGAATGACAGCGGTAGGAACATTTGAGGGAAGTTGTCTTTGAACAGAATGCCTGACATATTCCGTTAGGAAAATAATATGGTCTGCAAATTGCATAGTCCAATGCTGCATCCAACGGTGTAGCCAATGATTTTCGCCCTCATGTAGTATACCATCATGAATGGTAATGATACATTTAATACCTAAAAGCTTGCAAAAAAGTAGCATAAAAATATTCCAATGATGGAATACAGGAAAGTAAGCTATTCCATAACCAACTCGTTTATTTCTTAAGGTTTTCCTAAAAAGGGAAGGCAAAACAACTAAGGTATTCCATAAAAAGTTAAATTTATTGGTATAAGTGGTGATTTTAATATGTTTTTTGGGCAATGATTCACTAGCAAAGCGAGAAACATATATTTTTGTATCAACCCCTTCTAAAAAGTCAACCATAGCTTTCGCATAGGGAATACATCCCCTACGACTTAACATAAAAACAAGGACTTTTACTTTAGAAGACAACATAAACACACTAACAAAATATGAACAAGCACAAGATTCTGGTGATTGCTGGCACCAGACCTGAAATAATTAAATTGGCTCCAGTGATTAAAGCTTTCCAAAAGCAAGCTCATCATTTTCAAACCTACTTTTGTCTCACTGGACAACACAAAGATATAGTATATCCACTATTGAATCTTTTTGATTTAACACCAGACTTTGATTTGGAAGTCATGAGAGAAGAGCAGTCCCTTTCTCAGCTTACAGCTCGCCTCTTAACATCTTTAGAAAAAGTTTTCAATAAAGTGAAGCCGGACACAGTTATCGTCCAGGGAGATACGACGACGGCTTATGTAGGAGCACTGGCGGCCTTTTATCAAAAAATTCCCATTGCACATGTAGAAGCAGGGCTGCGTACTCACCAAAGGTATAGTCCTTTCCCAGAAGAAATGAATAGAGCTATGATTGCCAAGCTAGCCACTTATCACTTTGCCCCGACAGAAGTAGCGCTTCAAAATCTTCGTCAAGAAGGTATCCCTCCGCATAGTATCCTTAAATCAGGAAATACGACTATCGATTCACTATTCTGGATGCTTAAAAATCTGGATACCAGCAGTCCTCGAATTCAAGCTATTCAAAAAGAACTAACAAAAACTTCCTACTCAAAACTTGTTTTAGCTACTATACATCGAAGAGAAAATCAAGGATCAAATTTGCAGAAGATCTGCGCTGCTTTTCAGCAAATCACTAGAGAATATCCTATAAAGTTAATTTTACCTATTCACCCGAATCCAAAGGTCAAACATTATATTATCGACACCCTAGGTGGCAATCCGAACATTATGCTCCTACCAGCACAATCGTATGATACCTTTGTGTGGCTGATGTCAAAAGCGGATTTAATCATTACGGATAGTGGTGGAATTCAAGAGGAAGCCCCCTCATTAGGAAAACCTGTTATGGTTTTGAGAAGTGCTACAGAAAGGCAAGAAGGTCTTTTAAGTCAATGCTGTCAACTAGCAGAAATCAATCAACAAAGTATAGTGGATATGGCTATTCAGCAACTTTACCACTTGGAAGCAATGCCGAAGGCTCACTTATATGGCGATGGCAAAGCTGCTGAACGCATAGTCAACTATCTTAAAGATCACTCTCGAAGTATGGTCAATGCACTCTTTACGACTACTTGAGAAGACTGGAAAGACAGAATATAATAATACGAACCTGCAGGGAGTGGCTTACCTTGATAAGTACCATCCCAGTCATTTTCGTAAGCTACTTTTTCATAGACCTTATTCCCCCAGCGGTTATACACCTTTAGTGTATTTCTAGGGAATTTTTCCAAATTATCAAACTCTAGAAAATCATTTTTCCCATCTCCATTCGGCGTAATAATATTAACAGGAATAATATTAAAACTAGGGTCTTCTGCTACCGCAACCAAAACGGAATCCATTACACTACAACCATTGAGCCCTGTAATCGTAACAAAATAAGTGGTGCTTTCCATCGGTGCCACTCTTGGTGTTGGACTTTCAAGATTACTCAATGGATAAATTTCATTTAATGACCAAAGATAAGTTTCACCACCAGTAGCATTAAGGAAGATATCTGTTCCCTCTGCAATGCAAGTATCTTGGCCCGCATCGCCATTTGGCAGCTCTAATACAGCCACTTCATAATAAGCCGTATCTAAATCCGTCGGACAATCGTTTCCGACAATCACCTGATAAGTCGTATTCTCAGTTGGGCTAACCATTGGATCTTGAGAAAATGGATCATTGATTGATACGGCATCTCCATTGATAGCTGACCATTCATAAAAGGTACCCCCTGTAGCCAATAATTGTAGAGAATCGCCCAAACAAACATAATCAGCAGGCGCTTCAATCAAACCATTGATCAATGGCAGATAAGTTACCCTAATACTATCTGAGCCCACACATCCATCCGGAGTAGAGACATCCACCCAATAGGTGACAACGGCCCCAGCAAAGACATCTGCCGCAATTAGATCAATACTAGGTGTATTGGTTCCAATAGACCATTGATAAGTAGAGAAAAACCCTGGATCCAAGGTCACGGTTTCATTTAAACAAAGCTCGATATCTTCGCCCAAATCAGGCATGGCCGCCTCATATAAATTGAGCTTAAACGTATCCATCACACTACAATCAAATTCATTGGTGACTGTCGCAATATATTCACCTGCCATATTGATATCTCTCACATCCTCTGTGCTCCCATCATTCCAAACGACTTCACAATCCACACAGCTGGCATCTAGGTTATAGCTATCTTCCGGACAAATGCTTGCATCCATCCCCAATTCAATTTCAGGCAATGGATGTATAATCACTTCTGCCTCATCCGTACTTTCGCAACCATCCTCACTTGTAGCAACTACCATATAAGTTCCCGACTTATCTGTCGTTAAGGTATTTCCAGTTTCATCATCAATTGCTTCTCCGTCTAATAACCAGGTATACATATAGCCTTCATTCACTAGGAAATTAGCTAGTTCTTCTTCACAAAGCTCTAAATCTTCTCCAAGCTCAATATCGGGTATTTCGCCTTGAGTGATGATGATGGTATCGCTGGCAGAGCAGTTGTCTTCGTTGAAGACAGTGACGGTATAAATGCCGCCTTGCGTCACCACCAAAGAATCTACTGCTGAGGATTGAATAAGTTGATCATTTAGTGTCCATTCGTGTGGGTAATTTTCGTCAATATTAGAGTTGATGACTTGATTTTCGGAGCAGAAGGTGAGGTCTTCTTGGAGATTGGGTGTTTCGAAAGGTGATACTGCAATGTT
>JAKVCU010000056.1:57005-114225 GCA_022448955.1 Saprospiraceae bacterium | reverse complement strand
GAAAGGCTATTTTACGAAAGTATACAGCCGAGTTAGAGCATAATGAATTACACCATTGATTAACTATAGATAGCTTTAATCAAAAAGTCATTCAACGGCTTTAAAGCCAAATAATGTTGTTCTGCGAAAGCTAGGAAACCATCTTTCAGCACATTTTTAGGATCAAGTTCTGCCATGGCATAAAATTGTTTATTGGCGATCAATGGCTGTTCTTCATGGATAGATTTAAACTCTTTGGGCAATCGTTTATTCTTTTCTCCTTGTAGAGCTTCGTAATATTCCACGAAAGTGGAGTCTCTTACTATTTTTTCTAAAGTTTGAGGCTCTTGTGTTATAGCCTTTCGTACTTTTTGTAAGGAGCTCTTCTCTAAAAAGTAAGCTCCTCCTCCCATCAACAAACGACCAGCCTCAAAATGGATATAAAAACCGGGATATTCTTTACCTTTACGACCTTTCGGCGAAATAACAGCAGAAACGTGTGTTTTGTAAGGTGTTTTATCTTTTGAAAAACGAATGTCTCTATAAATTCGAAAAATAGCATCCTTTACATGTATTTGAATGGCTGGATCGTGCCGCTGAAAAATATAGATGAGTTCCTGAACTAAATTTTGGAAAGGCTTTTTTAAATCTTTTTCATATACCTTTTTGTTAGCATGGAACCATTCTCGATTGTTGTTTTTTGATAAATCTTTGAGGTAATCAAAAGATGCGGTTGTAAGCATGTTTAGTTGAATTTATAAATTTGAACGAATGAACCTCCAATTGTTATCCATTTTTGCTTTTTGTCTACTTTCCCTCTCGATGAACAGCCAAAATGTCTTTAGAGTTGCATCCTATAATGTGGAAAATCTTTTCGACTTAGAAGATGACCCCAATCATAATGATAATGACTATTTGGTCACAAGCAAAAAGGAATGGAATGAAGAAAAATACCAAACTAAACTGGAGCGTATTGAACAGATTTTAGTGGCCATGGAACTACCAGTCTTGGTTGGTTTACAAGAAGTTGAGAATGCAAAAGTATTAAGTGATCTTTGTGCCAGAAAAGCATTAAGAAAATACGATTTTGTACATTATGAATCCAAAGATTACCGTGGCATAGATGTTGCACTGCTTTATGAAAAAGGATCATTTGAACTTGTCCAATCCAGCGTTATTCCCATCCAATTCCCAGAAGTAGTCGTTCCGCAACCTTACACGACTAGAGATATCCTTCATGTAGAAGGAATTCTCAATGGTGGTGAGCTTGTTCATGTTTATATCAATCACTGGCCAAGTAGAAGCGGCGGCCTAAAAAAGAGTGAGCCTAAGCGATTGTACGTAGCTGCGCAACTAAGAAAAGACGTAAATCAAGTACTAGGTAAAAACATGGATGCTAACATCCTGATTTTAGGGGATTTTAATGATGAACCTGATAACAATAGTATTCGCACTATATTGGGTGTTTTAGAGGAAGTAGAACTACCCATTCCTGGTTTTTTATATGACACTTTTGGCAACTTAAATAAAGAAAAGAAGGGCTCTTACAACTACCGTGGTAATTGGAACATGTTAGATCATATTATTGTTTCCTCTGCTCTTTATGATCGCTCGGATGGGGTTTATATTCAAAAGCCAACTATTTTCCAAAAGGAATGGATGATGTACAAAGACCCTAGATACGGATTAAAACCAAATCGGACTTATGGTGGGAGTAATTATTATGGGGGATATAGTGATCATCTGCCAGTTTATTTAGAATTAGTAGTAGACAAAAAATAGAATGCATGAAACCAAATCCAGAGGATGAGTTAGAACAAGCATCTCTTGATCGCTTGACTTCTTACACGCAAGATCAACCGCTATTATTCGGTATGGTAATGAGCCTTTTTATGTTGTTTGAACCCAAAAAGGGAGAAGAAAAGACCTTTAATAGAATGAAAGATAAATTTGTAAAGAATGTGGATAAGAGCATACAGCATCAAAGACATATCCTACAAAAAGGTGAAAAAGCCAAAGAGGATAATGCACAAATTCCAGGCGCGGCTAGATAATACGTTTGTAGACATAAACTAGCGGCCTTTAGCTTTAGTTCTATCTTTTTTTAGGTTTTCCCAAAACTCATCGAAGGTATCAAATTCTCTTCGGAAACTTAGACCTGTACCCACTTGTAGTTTTCTACCACCACCAACATCTGGTTGTAACTTTTGATAAAAACGAAGCTTCAGACTTCTATCCTCATTTAGAGTGTACTCCACCACCAAGTCATTTCCAATGAAAGTACCGTCTCCTGTTGTTGCTCCTACAGGGTTTCCCATTTCAATATTACCTCCAAGGTAAACGACTAATTTATCATCATAGAAATTTAAACGCTGTCCAATTTGAATTTCGTCTCCCGCAGAGATATTATCAGATCCTTGTAAACTTAAGTTTTGCTGCTGATAATAGGCAATATCGAAGTCAATACCGCTCAATGCATTACTTTCATCAATTACTTCTGAGAACAATTCTGTAACGAGAACGGAAAGCTGATTAGAGAAAAATTCGCTTAAAGTATTATAAATTACATCTGTTCCTGCAAAAGCAAAATCTGATGGCAAGAACTGCCCCACCACAATTAATCCGAATACTTGTCTATTGAGACCATTTAGATCTTGTTTTAAGGTTCGCATTTTGCTCTCCAAGAAGGTCCCCAATCGACCTTTTACATTTGGGAATTTAATGTCGAAGTTGATAACTGGCTTGAGCAATTCTCCTTGAAGTTTAAGGCTTAGATCTATTTTAGTGGCTTGACTGGCCTCATTGATTACTTCTTTACTTGAACTAATTAGGTATTCCGGGATAAAATTAGCTACAGAAGTACGTATATCTCCATATTGCGCTTCTATATTAATATTGGCACCAAAAGGATCACCTGTCCAAGTAATCGTGCCTCCTCTTTTTACGGTAAATTTTTTACTAGCAATATTGTAGAGTGTAAACAAGTAATCTCCTTCTTCAATAATATAATTTCCAAACATCTGCATGGCATTACCTCTTGGAATTAGGATTTGAAGATTTCCCCTACCCTTTCCTGATATCTTATCACCTGCCTGCTCATTAAATATAATTTCAACCTTAGCTTTTTCCGTAACATTCAAATTCATATCTAAACTTAATCCCTTGATACGATTGTTGTCATCGTTTTCTACTTCAGGCTTTTGTTTGAAATTTATGTTGTACTTATCTATAAAGTCAATAAATTCAATATTAGAATCTTCTGAATTTGTTTGTATAGGAATGTATAATTCCGTGGCCTCTCCAACGGTGGCATCTACATAGATATCTGTGCGCTCAAAATCACCAGTAAAAAGAATATTTCCTGCGCCATATGCTCTACCATAGTATAATTCATTCCTGCTTTTAGGAATATTCATAGCCAAGAAATTATCTGTCTTTAAGCGAGCATTTAGGCCAAATTTTTTCAAGTATTCATGTGTTATTCCTCCATATAATACGGCAGGGTTGTTATCAACATCCAATAATAAAGTTCCTGTGGCATCAAATAATTGATTGCTGATATTGACAAAACTTTCTTCAAATCTATATCTTGTATTTAGATAATCAATGGTGAAGGCCCCATCATAAGCTCGCAGAAAACCTGCAATACTTGGTTGTTCGGGGAAACCTGAAATCTGTACATCTGCTTCACAACGACCTAAGATATTTGATACATTAGAACCTATGAAGTATTTTGAGAAGTCAATAGGAAAATTGTAAATCTCTGTATTAAAAGAAAAATAATTAGCTTTTTGATTATCTGGAATATCTTTAGATTTACGGCTTCGTTTATCTGGTAAATTGTAGAACCCGTCTACTAATATTTGAGAGCTCCCTTTGGTAATGTTTGCATTGGCATAAAGCGCTGATTTTAAATGAGCTGCATCTAAATCAATACGTACCTTACCCCAATCATCATCATTGATGAAGAGCGTATCTGCGGAAACCGAGGCTTGAATGCCTGATAAGTCAAAAATATTTCGAATAGATATTTTTGCACCAAAAAGTCCTTCAAAATCAAAGGGCTCATAATCCCACAACTCATCAATTATATGAAAGCTAAAACTATCTAGTTCTAAGTTAATACTTTTGCCGTTCAAGCTCTTTAGCGAAACCGTTTCTGACATATGTCTCAAACGGAAGTCCTCCACGAAGATACTGTCTTTACTGAAAAGAATAGAATTGTCTTGATCAATGGTCCAAGGCTTCTGCAAAATTGCCAAGTTGGACTGATCAAATTTGACTTGCATAAAGGTACTATCCATTACTGCAAATCGACCATTCAAGTTCAGGTCATCCAATAGGCTCAAAGATGTGGCTGCATAGTTCAACCCAAAATCGACAGTATCACCATTCATAAAGCTAAAAATGGTAACTCTAGGAAAAAGCTCTTTACCATTTTGAATGGTTTCTCCAATAATAGCGCCCAAATCAGCTTCTTTCGCCAATAGATTCAAATTAAGGGCAATATCACGCAGTGAAACTTCTCCATAGCCCAAATTAGGGACATTTAATCGTAAGCGAAGGCTATCTTGATCATGGTCAAAATAACCATCTAGCTCAATGTCCTTTAGTAATCCCAATTTTTCGTCTAGTAAGTTATGGAAGCCCTTGGAATCCTTTAGCCGAATGTCATACCTGTAGGCATGCTTATGCTGCACAGGGAAGCTATCCCGCAATCCCAAATGGTAGGTAATACCAGGGAAGCTTTCTTTAATTTGACCAAGTAGCGCAGTGGGGATTTCTAATATATCGAATTGTCCGACCAGATCGGCATCGATCAAATCAGATCGCAGGGTAAAGTGCATAACTTTTGTAGGCCCATAATCCAAATAAGCAAACAACTCCTTGAGTTGATATTGTTCCTTTTGATTGTAGGTGACTAATAAATCTGCTATGCTCCCCTCTCCTATTACACCGAGGTTTTTTTGGTTTTGTAGTTGCAATGCCACTTCGCCAGATAATACCATATCTTTTTGGGATAGGTTAACCTGCTTTAATGCAAAACGATTGATGGATGCATAAAAATCAAATTTTGGCACACTATCTTGAAAATTTACTTCCCCACGAAATTTGAAGTCAACGTTATCGTCTTTAAATTCCATGGTCCCATCAAATAAGTTCTGTTCGAATACGCCAGTTACTTTAGCATTTTCGTAGGTATAGTCCTTGAATGTAAAATTGGCAATATCCGCACTTAAATCGGCTTTTACCTTATCAATTGAAAGACCAATACCATTATTTACAGAAGTAGTGGCATTAATAACGCCCAAATCTTTATTCCCAGACCAAGCGCCCAAATCGAAGTTTTGTAGGCTCAAGTTTCCATTATAACTTGCTTCGTCTCTTCCACTATTGAGGTTCATGTGCATATTCATATTTGCCGAACCAATGTCTGTAATCACAGATCCTTCCGATACAAAATCAGCAAAGAAACCTGTAAATCTCCCTTTAAAATTCAGATTACCTAGCGTATTAAAGTTTTCAGGTAAGTCAAAACCTGGAATCAACTGCCTTAAAGTATAGATACTTGTATTCAATTGATCTAGCTTTAGCTGTATCAATTCCTTATCACGTACTGCAAGGCTATCTGTATCAAATCGTCCCTTTATAACGGCTTGATCCGCTAAACGGATATCTATTTTGCGACCACGCAGATTATTAACGGAGCCGCTGACATAACCTTGCAGGTCCAAAACCTGTTCTTTGTTAGACCTAAAAAAAGTATTGTCTTCTAATGCTGGAGCAAAGGTAATGATATCTTTTATGGCGACAGAAGACTGATTGATATAAGCTTTCATCCTCACATTATTGACAAAGGTCTTGTAGTCATGATAAGTATTATAATTAAAGATAAGTGTATCTCCTAAAGTACTGAATGGAGTAATTAGTTTGAAATTATTCAAAACCATTTGCTGGGCATTCACTGAAGCCTCTTCTGCTTTCATGGAGTTGACTTTGAATCCACTATTTTCTCGAAAAGCAAAATTGCGAATCTGTCCCTTATAATCATGTTGAAGAACGTCAAAATCAAAATTTTCTAGTAAAAGATCAATTTCTCTTACCTCCATATGATCATAGTCAATTTGATCGAGCGGAATCACCCGTATAGGACTTCTTCGATAATTATTAAAATCAAACCGCCCATTCTCCATGCTAAATTGATCAACATATATATGGAAACTACTGCTATCTTCCCTTTCAGATGTCTCTTCCTCCGTCCATCCTGGAGGTAGCACTTCTGGGAATTCATCAATTTCAATAACTGGATTAGAGATATAAAAGGTAGAAATATGAACTTTATTTTCTGGAATAGACAACTCATTAACTTCAAACTCTCCTCTTCCTACATATAATTTTAAGCGTTGCCCCCTTACTCGGTCATCTTTTTCAAAAAGTACATCCTCCAGATAAATGTGCTCTACACCAAGCTGAAAGGGCTTTGATGCTTTATCCTCTTTTTGGGGATTATCCTTTTCAAAAAGCTTGTCCAGCATGAGCTGTAGATTATTCTTTTCCGCAGCTTCCGCTTTTCTTATATTAAATTGTGCATTTCGGATTCTTACATCTTGTATAATAATTCCTTTTCGTAAAAGCGTAATCGGATTGCTATTGATATCAATCATCAATACTCTACTGAAAAGCAAAGTATCCTGAAGCGCAGCATCTTCAATGTAAAAGTTCTCTAATTCTAACTTATCAATAAATAATAAAAAGAAACGGTCGATTTCAACCTTTGTTTGCAGGGTCTCACTAAGGCTTTTAGTAATTTTTTGTGCTGCCCAATTCTGTACAGCAGGAATTTGAAAAATGACATAGATGAGCGTAAAAAAAAGGAGGCATCCTAAAAAGATTTGACCTAATCTTTTCCATACCAATGCAAGAAGAGATTTATTTTCACTCTTTGTATTTTTATGATTGCTTTTCTCGGACATTTAAATTTATCATCCTTTATAAAAATATTTTATATCATAACTGTATGACCCCATAAAAATATTTCATGTTAACAAAAAATTATAATAATGAGTCTATTTTAAATCAATTTATTTAGAAATTCAAATGCTCTTTTTTCTGGCCAATAATGTCCTTGCTTATTGTGGCCCACAAATCCAATATGACCACCATGTTCGGGTATTTCTAAATGTAAATATTGGTGTCCCTTCGCTAAATCTATTGGGAAACACTCTTTTGATAAAAAAGAATCATCTAAGGCATTTACTAGTAAGGTAGGTCGATCAAGTTGAGGAAGGTGTTGCAAGCTACTAGACATCGTCCAATAATCCATTGCACTTTTGAAACCATGAGCAGGGGCTGTGTAAGCTTCATCAAAAGCATCAAAATTTCTGGGCTTCTTTAATTGTGAACCAAAAACCTCTGGAAATTGCTCACTTTTTATTCTCGCTTTTTCGTTCAGGGAAACTAAAAAGCGCTGCAAATAAATGAAATTTTGCCATTTATTAATTTCAATATTTGCCGTCGGTATGTCACAGGGAACAGAAAAAGCAGCTCCTCCTACTACTTGATCTGGCAGCTGCACTACATCTCGACCCAATAAATTCAAACACACACTACCTCCAAGGCTAAATCCTACAATAGCAATTTGTCGGTACTTCTTTTCTTCTATCAAATAGCGCAGTAAATATCGGACATCCATCGTTTCACCCATATTGTAAGACCTCAGTTGCCTATTCATCTCTCCGCTGCAAGACCTGAAATTCATACCTACAGCATCCCACCGCCTTTCGGCGAAATATTTGAGCATCCAAACCATATAGTGATTTTCACTACAGCCTTCCAAACCATGTAAAGCTACAATGACTTTTTCATTTCCTCTTTCAATCCAATCAATATCAAAAAAGTCATCATCAGGTGTTTTGATCCGCTCTCTGCGATCATAAATTAGAGGAACTTTCCTGAATAATGATGGAAAAACGGTATTAATATGGGTATTTCTAAAAACACCCTTTGCTGTATAGCTTGATTGGCCAATTAATGGCATAGATTTCTTTGTTTTTGTAAATTTCTTTGTTTTAACTAAAAATGAAAGTCTCTCCTCCTTTGCTTGGAGCATTACGCTATTTAAATTACTTAGCGTTGTGAAGGCGTCTTTTTATTCCATTCTATATTTCAATCTAAGCAAAAATCTGCTATTCAGAAACACTAATAAACTTAAATTAAAATATATAAGTATTCACAATAAATGCCTTTTATATATTATTTATTTTTTAATATTACTAAGTTCTTTAGGCGAAAGCGAGACAATTCGCAATTGTATTTCCATATTTTTTCTAGCCAACTTTTGAGCCATTTGCTCTGCTACATATCCAGCTTCATCAGGAGAATTATATAATTGCCCCAGAAAGACTGCATAACCGACTTCTGATCTATAAAAACATCCCATCCACAAAGCATTTGCATCCATACCAAGATTATTCAATAAACTGACCCGTTGATTGCTCTGCTCAAATGTGTCATAATAAGCGTCTATAATCAAAAACTTCTCTCTATGGATATTATAAAATCTAGCACAATCATAGCCAACTTTTTTTCTAGGCTGAGTAGTAGTTACTAAAATATCTGTATTTAAAGCGTTAAAATCTGAAATAAAAGTGGAGGTTTTTCGATTGCTATTCCTCCTATTTGATTGTATCTGTAGATCCCGATAAGAAGGGATATCTTCACTATCAATGATTAATGGTAGTGGAAAGAAATGGGGGGTATCTAATTCATAACTAAGGGGTTCTCGCCCTTTAAGTTTATCCTTGTAATCTGCGACAATTTTTATATAATCTGTACGATCATGATAAAAAATAGGCCTTTCTTTGTATTCTTCATAAAAGATGAAAATTATTAAAGCAATTGCAATAGCACTAAAAGTGATTTGATATTGATAGCTTTGGCGAAAGCGATTAATTTCAGCAAAAGAATTCATCATTTCTGTTCCCCAGCCCTTATTGAACCACTTTTTCCAATCTCCTGGAATACCTTCTTGTATGCGTCTGCTCAGTTCGTTTTGGGAAATAAACTCAATGGTTTTTCTTTCTTTTTTCAATAAAGATTGCCTTGCAGGCGTTGCGACCATCACAGGAGTATGATCTTTCATTACCATCAAGAGTCCGAATCCATTATATATACATTGATCCTTTAACTCTTTGTAGTAATCGTCCTCTGTACTAATAAAGACATCCTCCCCAATAACAATCCATTGTTCATTGGCATAATATTGTTTAAATTGTTCAATGGCATAAATATACCTATACCTTCTTCCCCAACCAAAAGCGATAAAATAAGTGAAGCCAAGCAAAAAAATTGAAAGTAATAGTCCAAATAAAACAGGCCAAGTTCCCCATTCTTTTACAGTCCAAAAATCTTCGAGGTAAGCATATACAAAAAGCAAAGCAATCCCCACTAATGCTACTGCAGTTGCATCCCAAGAAAGTAAGCGTTTTTGTCTTTGAAATAAGACCTCTGTACGAGTATCATAGGAGGTTGCCTCCATCGTAGCTTGAAATTTGCTACCATCTTCTAATGGAAATGATAAAAGACCATCTGCTATGATGCCCCCTTTACCACGCATATCGATACTCAATACCGCCTCTCCTACTCTTGGACGATATTTATAGTAAGCCTTCAAGAATTGAAGTCCTACTCTTTTGACATCATTTTCAGATAAATCTTCTACTTTTTTTAATTCCATGAATACGCACTTGTTTCCTGCAAAAATCACCTTTTAAATGCAAAGCATTGATCACCGATTTTACTGACAATAGAATCTCAATACTGGTGAAAAGCTGGAACTGAAAAGTTGATTTATTGTTTTAAACCTTTTCTAAGTTTTGCCATAATTGTATAACCTCAAAGGCTTCTCGAACATCGTGAACTCTGAGTATTTTTGCTCCTTCTTGTAATGCAATCATGTGCAAAGCTGAGGTACCATTTAGTGCTTTATCAGGTGTTGTATTCAATAATTTATAAATCATTGACTTCCTAGAAAGGCCACATAAAATAGGCAACTCCAAAATTTTAAATATATGCATTTTCTTGAGCAACTGATAGTTATGCTGTAAGCTTTTTCCAAAGCCAAAACCAGGATCTATACAAATATCCTTTACACCTAAAGCTCTTAGTTGACCTACTTTTTCAATCATGAAATCCAAAACTTCTAATGCAATATCTTTATAATCTGGATTTGTTTGCATATTTTTTGGTTGGCCTTGCATATGCATCAAAATATAAGGAACTTTAAGTTGTGCTACTGTTTGAAAAAGTTCATCATCAAATTTACCCGCAGAAATATCATTAATAATACAGGCACCAGAACTCACTGCTTGTTTAGCGACAGCTGAACGAATAGTATCAATGGAGATGATCGTTTCTGGATAATGCTTATTAATTATTTCGACGGCAGGTAAAATTCTATCCAATTCTTCTTGAACACTTATAAAGTCGGCTCCAGGTCTAGAGGACATGCCGCCAATGTCTATGATTTGAGCACCTTCTTCTAACATTTTTGTTGCTTTTCCCAAAATACTTGTATTTGACATGTACTTCCCTCCATCAAAAAAGGAGTCAGGGGTAATATTCAAGATTCCCATTATAATGGGTTGACTAAGATCAAGTAATTTACCTTTGCAATTAAGTGTATATTGTTGGTGGAGCATATCACGCTTGGATTTAATATGAAGCTACTAATTTATTAAATTTGAAGGTTATTCACTTTCCTTGTAAACAATTAATTTGCTGAAGACCTTTTTTGATAAATAACTATTTTTTATATTCAAAGTTTTAAAAATATTCTTTCAATGGCAGACAACGACTTACCACAGGATTCTAGGATAAGCATAGGAAAATGGGTTATCATTATCCTTGGAGTAGCACTAGTTGGTATCTATTTATTTAGAAATATTTATAATAAAGCAAGGGGGTATACCAATGTTCCAAAAGAGGTACAGTTAAAGTATGTACCATCAGATTATAATATGGGTATAGATACAGATAATGCTATAGCTATCTTATCTAATCCTCATCGATATAGGAGAGAATTTAATGATATGGTATATGATTTAAATATGTCTATTCTCAATCATGTTGCCAATCGTATGGATCTCCCTACTTCAGCAAAGAGTCAATTAGATGAAGAATATGACAAACATCATCCTTATCTACGAAATCTATATTTCAATGATTTTGTCCAGATGAAGGATACCACTTCAGCACTTTACCAGACTTGGTATGATAATGAATCCACTAGCGCTGTAGAAATTTTGAAAGAAATTGCTTCGAAATATACTTGTTTTCTGGTAAACCATGTCATTACTTCTCTAATCGAGACACAGAATGGAAAGGTATTTGCCAAGGGAAGTAAAGTAGATACTCCTTGTGGAATTGCAATGGTTGAAGCCCTGAATCCGATGGTTAAAAGAATGGAAGAACGAGCAGCCATTGAAGATTTTGGTAAATCGAGAGATTTGCTGCAAGAAAAAGTGGAGCGAGTAATTGCAGAATTAGCTACTATGGAGGTAAGTGATAAAAAAGGAATCAACAAAAAGTTGCAAACGAAAATTTGGGGCTTTAATGTCTCTTCTTCTGATATCGAAGTTTCTGCGATCTCAAGATTGAAAATAGGATTTAAATTAAATGAATATTTTGATATTGATTTAAGTTCTAAAAATCGCTTAGTTACTGTAACCCTCCCCAATCCGACCATTCTCTCGCATGAAGTATATCCTAAGATTGACAAATTAGATATTGGATGGATGAGAGAAGTAAAGGATGTAGACTTAAACAAGAACTTTAATGTATTGCGCAAAGAATTTCGCAGAGAAGCTATGGAAAGTGATATTATGGATAAAGCAAAACAAAGAGCGGTAGAACTCATGAACACTATGTTCTCTCCATTGGTTAGTAATATGAAAGGAAATTACAAACTCAGAGTTAAATTCCAGAACATATCTGAAGAAGAAGCTTTTGATGAAGATAATTCAGAGTTCTCTTCTATAGATTGATCTTAGAAAAATACTTGCTGACTAAAATCTTCCCTATGACTACTTGGAGCCACTTATCTAAATTAAGTCTAAATAAAGTTGGCTTTACAGTTTTGAAATCTTAATTTTGATCTCTGATAAAGATGCATTAGTTATGCTTGAAAAGATATCCATTTTAATCGCAGATTCACAGTACTTAATTCGTTTAGGATTAAATGCCTTGCTTTCTGAGCAGGAGAATTTAAAAATTGTTGCAGAAGCAACGAGTGAATCGCAATTAATTGCTTCATTGCATGAGCATCATCCTCAAGTAGTAATTCTAGACTATAACCAAGCATCTGCCTTTGGTAAGCATACCATTCATTTAATTCAAAAAACTTCTCCAGAATCAAATATTCTTATCATAAGTGGTGATAATGAAAAATCTAATATTTACGATGTTATTGAGGCTGGAATCAATGGATTTCTTACCAAGAGCTGTGACGATAAAGAAATCATAGATGCTATTGCTGCTACTTCTAAGGGAGAAAAGTTTTTTTGTTCTAGAGTCTTAGATTATCTTTTAGAAAAGACCTTTTCAAAGCCAGATGAAAAGTGTATAACCACTCCTCTAACTGCAAGAGAAATAGAGATCGTTCGTTTAGTAGCTCAAGGGTTAATCGCTAAAGAAATAGCTGATCAGCTAAATTTGAGTACGCATACCGTATATACACACCGTAAAAATATCATGAAAAAGCTCAAATTAAATACGGCTTCAGAATTAACCTTATACGCTATTAATACGGGGATAATCGAGCGGAATTAGCTAAGAATCCTGTGATTTAATAGTTATAATTTTCTTTGCTTCAAGGCCTAGCCCTTTGGCTTTTTCTAGCATAAAGGCATAAGCATCTTCAAAATTATTGGCAATATCTCCATCAAGAATGGCTTCTCTTATGGCATTTTTAATGGTTCCTACTTCTTTGGACGGTGCAATATCAAATGTTTCCATAATCACTTCTCCACTTACTGGGGGCTGCCAATTACGCAATTGATCTTTTTCTTCTACGGCGAGCAATTTTGCTCGGACCAATTCATAATTTTCAAGATAGCGCTTAACCTTATTAGGATTTTTGGAGGTGATGTCCGCTTCGCAAAGAATCATTAAATCATCAATATCCTCACCAGCTTCAAATAACAGGCGACGAATCGCAGAGTCTGTTATATTTTCTTTGGTTAAGCTGATGGGACGAAGGTGTAAGCGAACCAATTTTTGAACGTATTTCATCTTGTGGTCCATAGGCAAACGCAATCTTCTAAAAATACGCGGCACCATAGCAGCGCCAAGCGCTTCGTGGCCATGGAAAGTCCAGCCGTGCTCATTATCAAAGCGTTTTGTTGGAGGCTTAGCGATATCATGCAAAATGGCTGCCCAACGCAACCAAAGCTTATTGGTATTTTTTGAGATGTTATCTAAAACCTCTAAAGTATGATAAAAGTTATCTTTGTGTCCTTTTCCATTGCGTACATCTATTCCTTGCAGATCAGCCATTTCTGAGAAGAAATACTGCAATAAACCAGTATCAAACAATAATTTAAATCCAACAGAAGGTTTTGGAGAGAGAATAATTTTATTTAACTCTGTTGTAATCCTTTCTTTTGAAATAATTTTGATTCGATCTTTATTTTTTGAAATTGCTTTCAGTGTATCAGGGTGAATAGCAAAATTCAACTGCGTAGAGAAACGTATTGCCCTCATCATACGTAAGGGATCATCAGAAAAGGTTTTGCTAGGCTCTAGGGGTGTTTTAATCAGTTTCTCTTCCAAATGGTGCAAACCACCAAATGGATCAACGATAGAGCCAAAATCTGATTCGTTTAGACTTACGGCTAAGGCATTGATTGTAAAGTCTCTCCTATTTTGATCATCCTCCAATGAGCCTTCTTCCACAATTGGTTTACGAGAGTCAAAACGGTAAGATTCTTTCCTAGCGCCTACAAATTCAATCTCCAAGTCTTTCGTCTTAAGCATCGCGGTACCAAAGCGTTTATAAACAGTAACCCTTGGAATGGGGCGTAGCTTTGCCGCTACATTTTGCGCCAAGCGAATACCACTACCTACACAGACGATATCGATATCTTTAGAGGTACGTGCTAATAGACGATCTCGTACGTAGCCCCCTACAACATAGACTGGGAAGCCTAGTTTTTGGGCAACTTTACCTATTAGGTTAAAAATTTCGCGTTCGTGTTTTTCAATATTAAATACCACTTATGCCATATTTTTTTAGAAGGTCTTAGCTATGACTGACCACTTTCGTGGAATATCTTTCTTCAATTTGATCCAAAATTCCGTAAATATCTGATGGATTATGCATAGTTACTAACTCCTTTCTGTAGGGTTTGATATGCTGATACCCTCTAAAGTAATTGGTATAGTGTCTTCGCATTTCAAGGATTCCCAGTTTCTCGCCTTTCCACGTAATAGAGTGGCGTAAATGTTGCTTACAAGCCTCTACCCTTTCGTGAATAGTCGGGGGATCAAGAATTTCACCAGTTTCAAAATAGTGTTTGATTTCTCTGAATATCCAGGGATATCCAATGCTAGCCCGACCAATCATGATACCATCTACACCATATCTATTGCGGTATTCTTCCGCTTTCTGAGGACTATCAATATCACCATTTCCAAAAATAGGAATATGAATTCGAGGGTTTTCTTTTATTTTTCCAATCAGTGTCCAATCTGCTTCCCCCTTATACATTTGCTTGCGGGTCCGTCCGTGTATAGACAAAGCTTTGATGCCAACATCCTGAAGTCTTTCTGCAATTTCTTCGATATACATCGTTTTCTCATCCCAGCCCAGACGTGTTTTCACTGTAACAGGTAGATTGGTAGACTTTACGATTTCATCTGTCAGCTTGACCATTCGGTCAATATCTTGTAAAATGCCTGCACCTGCCATTTTACAAACTACTTTTTTTACAGGACAGCCATAATTGATATCCAAAACTTCGGGTTGAGCCTCCTCCACAATAGCTGCTGCTCTGCGCATAGAATCGATTTCTGCACCAAAAATCTGAATGCCAATTGGGCGCTCATAATCGTAAATGTCAAGTTTTTGAACACTTTTAGTAGCATCACGAATCAGACCTTCTACAGATATAAATTCTGTATACATCATATCGCAACCCTGTTGTTTGCATAAAGCACGAAAAGGTGGATCACTAACATCCTCCATCGGTGCTAATAATAATGGGAATTCTCCGAGCTCTGCATTTCCTATTTTAACCATGAACACTTATTTTAATCTAGGCTTTGTGGGCTTTTCGAATGAGCTGACAAAAATAATGAAGTATTCGCATATAAAGTAAGCCTTGATATTTTTAATTTCCTTTTTCTTAACAAAGCGGAGCCCTAGTAGTTCCCTCTTGTCAATTTTATTGATAATTATAGTGCATTTTTTCTGACAGCTCGAATAATATTTTATTTTTACCTCCGTAATTGGACTTTCCTTGATTATTTGGTAAACTAAAAAAATGGAGATTTTGCTACCTTTCCAAACAACTTAAGTAGTATTCTTCTCTAAATTAAAAGATAAACCTATGCTTACTGGAGTGATTCTTTGTTTTATCATTGGATATGTAACCATTGTATTTGAGCATCCGCTACGATTGGATAAGTCTGTTCCTGCCTTACTGATGGGGTCTTTATGTTGGGCACTAGTTTCTTTGGGACACATGGACGTTGTAGATCATCACGGTCATGTTGGGCATGGAGCAAATTATTATGAAGATAATCTGTTGCCTGTTTTGCTTCACCATATGGGTAAAACAGCAGAAATATTAATCTTCTTGATTGGTGCCATGACCATTGTAGAATTAATTGATTTGCATCGTGGTTTTTCTGTTATTACTAACCGTATCCAAACTAGAAATAAGAAAAAAATGCTATGGATCATCTCCGTCTTGGCATTTTTCCTTTCTGCTACTTTAGATAATTTGGCCTCTACCATCGTATTGGTTTCTCTTTTGAGAAGACTCATACCAAATAAAGAGGAGCGGATTTGGTTTGTTTGCCTTGCTGTTATTGGTGCTAACGCAGGTGGAGCATGGTCGCCAATCGGTGATGTAACTACTACCATGTTATGGATTGGAAATAAGGTGAGTACAGCTGGGCTAATTGAAAGATTAGTGATTCCCTCTATTGTATGTATCGTCATTCCGGTAGTGATTGCCTCTTTCACGAAACCATTTCAGGGTGAAATTGCTCCTGCTAAACGAGACTTTGATGCTAAGAGGGAACAGGAAAAGCTGCTGAGTAGTCGCACCATGCTTATGGTTGGATTAGGGGCACTAATTTTTGTTCCTATTTTCAAAACCATCACTCATTTACCTCCATACATCGGAATGATGCTATCCTTAGGTGTGGTTTGGTTAGTATCTGAATATATTCACCCAGAGGAGGACTTTACAGAAGAGAAAAAGCACTTATATTCTGCACACAATGCACTTTCAAGGATTGAGCTTTCGAGTATTATTTTCTTTTTGGGTATTTTGATGGCAGTAGCTGCCTTAGAGTCTATTGCAGTAATGGGAGCATCTGGTGAGCAAGTAGGCTTTTTGAGAAGCCTAGCGGAACAATTGCAAGAAGCCATACCAAATCAAGATATTGTTATCATTATACTTGGCTTTTTATCTGCCATTATAGATAATGTTCCATTAGTGGCTGCATCGATGGGGATGTATAGCTTTGAAACAGATAATCATTTATGGCATTTCATTGCTTATTCTGCTGGTACGGGTGGCAGTATGCTTATCATTGGTTCTGCAGCAGGGGTTGCAGCGATGGGTATGGAGCGTATTGATTTCATCTGGTACTTACGTAAAATATCTTGGCTTGCCTTTATCGGCTTTATAGCTGGAGCAATTGTGTTCATATTGATGAATCCGTTGTTTGCAGGTTAAAATACTTTCAAAAAGCGGAAAAGCTTCTCTTACGAGAATGGATTTTCCGCTTTTTGATTTTGATGATTAAATTTTTGAACGCTCTCAAAAAACGTATTGGTGATGAAAAGATCCTTTTTTTGGATATTATTATTAGGCATTTTTTCTTTCCTTTCTTCTTGTGGAAGTATTGATAATGAATTGATTATAGGATCATGGGAAGGTGTCAGAGTGTTAGAGGAGGGTAAAGAATTAGGGGTGAACCCAAAAGAAATTTCATTTTATTTCGATAAAAATGAATCCTATCGCTATGAAAGTACGTTAAACTATAAAGAAGCTGGTAGCTACTATATTGAATCAAGCTATTTATTTACGACAGATACGGTAAATCAAGCTTCTACAGAAAAAGCAGTAGAAATTTTGGTACTTAGTCCTGATTCTCTCCACATAAAAATGGATGACAATGGCAAGGAAAGAATTTTAAAGCTTACCAAAATATAGATTTCAGCTTAGAGACGACTTTCTTTTAATACCACCATAAGATCACGAGTCTGTTCAGGATTTGTTGATCAGCTTTCAATTGACAACAGTTTGCCTCCATTGAAGAAATGATTATTTGATCTAGAGAAAATATCGCAAGATCAACGAGTCAATTCTACTAGCTATTGGTTTCCGACTAGCATCGGAAAGGCTGTATCTAGGCAAATCAGTTAGGCTCTAAGATGAATTTTGTTAAGGGACTCAGAAGAGATAGATGGCTATCCTTAATATTATATGTAAAAAAAGCCGCCTAACCACATGGATAGACGGCGGAAAAGCCAGTAAATAATTAACCGAATAAGTTTTCCTATGGGGGAATGATTAACTTCATTGCCCTATAGGCCCTATCAAAGGGTAAAAGCAGGTGCAACCTCGTGACGTAAACCTAAACTTTTTAGACCCCACTAAACTGCTATGGTTTCCTTGGCTGCACCCAAGTAATAATCCCTAATTATTATGAATAAATTGAAGTAATTTTTTTATTCCGTGTGAAAAATGGGCGCCCCAATTCCTTGAGGCCCCACTATTAAAATTGAAGTGAACACACGAAACAATATTATGAAATATTGAATCCTAGCAATAGTCTCCTACCTCACACCCACGCAAATCATAGGCAGAAGAATAAATAATTTTCCTCAAAATCTTTTAATTGTAATTTCTGTTTCCGAGATTTAAAGGTTCCTTTTCTTTAAAAGGCTTTCTCTTTTATGGAAAATATAACTTACATTCTTATATTAACAATTAGCGTGCCAAAAATGAAAAACCTCTATTTTATCTTTATTTTTTTTCTATTTTTTTCTTGTAAACCTAGTGAACCTGTAGTCCCATATTCGGCTACAAAGCTTGCCATTGTTGATTCTGCAGCGGTAGTTTCCCCTCATCCTTTAGCATCTGCAATTGGTAAAAAAATTTTGCAAGAAGGAGGTAATGCGATCGACGCAGCTATCGCTGTACAATTTGCAATAGCTGTAGTTTACCCAAGAGCGGGTAATGTAGGTGGCGGTGGTTTTATGGTGATTCGTACCAAAGATGGCCAAACCGATGCACTAGATTACCGAGAGAAGGCTCCAGCAGCAGCAGATAGAGATATGTATTTGGATAGTCTTGGAAATGTGGATGGACAAAAAAGTAGAAATGGGCACCTAGCGGTAGGAGTACCAGGAACGGTAGCGGGTATGTTTGCTGCTCATGCAAAGTATGGCTCCTTGCCTATGGAGAAACTTCTGACTCCTGCGATTGAATTAGCCAATAATGGTTTTGCTTTATCAGAAACAGAAGTGAATCGACTCAATCACTTTAGAGAAGCCTTTGAAAAGTATAATGACCATACTATTCCTTTTGTTCCAGAACAAGAAGCTTGGCAAAAAGCAGATCAATTGATTCAAAAAGATTTGGCTGCTGTACTGACTAGAATAAAAGAAAATGGTAAAGCAGGTTTCTATGAAGGCCAAACAGCTAAACTCATCGCAGCAGAGATGGAAAAGCATAATGGTCTAATCACTCTTCAAGATCTAAAAGATTATAATGCCGTTTGGCGAAAGCCTATAGAAGTGCCCTATAAATCCTATAAAGTTATTTCTATGCCTCCAGCTTCAAGTGGTGGTGTGGCATTAGCACAATTAGTTCAGTTAGTAGAACCCTATGCTCTAAAAGATTGGGGGTTTCACTCTAAAGAAGCTATTCATTTAATGGTAGAGGCTGAAAGAAGAGTCTATGCTGATCGTGCAGAGCATTTAGGTGATAGCGATTACTATGATGTACCAATTGATTCCTTATTAGATGATTCTTACCTACTAGAGCGTATGATGGACTATTCTCCAGACAGTGCTTCTTTGAGCAATGCCATTTTTGCAGGGGAATTTAGTAATCAAATGGAAAGTTTTGAAACGACCCATACCTCTATTATGGATAAAGATGGTAATACTGTATCTGTAACGACTACAATCAACTCCAACTATGGATCAAAAGTAGTGGTAGAGGGTGCAGGTTTCTTTTTGAATAACGAAATGGATGACTTTAGTGCTAAGCCAGGCGTTCCAAATCAATTTGGATTGGTAGGTGCAGAGGCTAATGCCATTCAGCCTGGAAAACGAATGCTAAGTTCGATGACACCAACCATTGTAGAAAAAGACGGAGATGTCTTCATGGTGTTAGGTGCTCCTGGTGGATCGACGATTATCACGGCGGTTTTCCAAGTATTCATGAATGTCGTGGAATTTGATATGTCATTAGAAGATGCTGTAAATGCTGGGCGTTTTCACCATCAATGGCTCCCAAATGAGATCAAATATGAAAAAGGTACTTTCTCTGAAGAATTGATTGCTCAATTAAAAGCAATGGGACACAAACTGGGTGAAGTGAATCGAATGGCCGTAATTAAAGCTATACATAAAACAGAACAGGGTACACTACATGCCGTTGGCGATCCACGTAATCCGGACGATCATGCGGTAGGTTATTAAACATTTTGATTAAAGCTGAGTTAAATAAGTAGTTAGGTAAGAACCTCTCAGCCCCTGGCTGAAATTGGCATAATAAATTCTTTTCGTCAGTTCAAAAATCGTGCGTAACTTTCCTATCGTTACTTACTTACTATTTTTGAGCTGAGGCCGTGCCTGCCGGTTGGCAGGAATTTATTAAATAAGCAATTTTGCTGGTCGCCCTTATAGTAAACATTTCACGATGAAACGATCATTACTCAGCTTTTTCTTTCTGTTCTCTGCTCTTTGCCTATGGGCACAATCCAATATCCTTCAGGATTTTAATGAATCAAGATTAGAAAAACAGCGTAAGAGTATGCTTGTTTTAGGAACTTGGGCAGTAGGGAACATCGCTGCTGGTTCTATCCTCTTTAATCAACATAAGGGTTCGGAGCGTCACTTCCATATCATGAATGCAGGATGGAATGTAGTGAATTTAGGCTTAGCCACGCTAGGTTATTTTAATGCGATAAAAACAGATCCCTCTGCTCTTGGTTTATTTGAAAGTATAGAAGCACAAAACGCCATAGAAAAAACTTTTTTATTTAATGGTGGATTGGATGTTGGATATGTCTTAGGAGGTTTATATCTGATGGAGAAAGCCAAAACAGCAGATAAAAATGCAGATCAACTTAAAGGGTTTGGCAAATCTATCATCTTACAAGGAGTATTTCTTTTTGTATTTGACCTAGCTGCTTATTTTTGGCAAAATAGCCATCAGTCCACTATTTCGCCATTATTAGGGCAAGTATATTTTGACGGACAAGTATTGGGTTGGCTTGTACAATTCTAAAGCTGGCCCCTTCGACCCAGTTCAATGACTTCCACATCTTTTAATTTTCCATCATCAATAGAAAATCGAACAAGGGTTTTTATCTTATGAAAACCATGATTACCACATGCACCGGGATTGATATGAATAAGCTCATGCTTTTCGTCTGGCATAATTTTTAAAATGTGAGAATGGCCACAGATAAAAAGGCCTGGAGGGTTTTCAGCGATTAATTCTCGAACTCTTTTTTTGTAGCGGCCGGGGTAACCGCCGATATGCGTCATAAGGACATCCAAGCCCTCGCATTCAAATCTCAAGTCTTCGGGGTATTGCCTGCGCATTTTATGGTCATCAATATTGCCATAAACGGCACGGAAAGGCCTGAAAGCTTCTAATCGATCGACTACTTCAAAGCTACCGATATCACCTGCATGCCAGATTTCATCGCATTCTTTGAAGTAGTCAAAGATTTTTTCATCTAAATAACTGTGTGTATCAGATAAAAGTCCGATCCGGATCATATATTAACATCTAAAACAATTTTACCAAACTGCAGACCTTGATCCATTCTTTCAAAAGCTTTTGCCCCTTCTTCAAGTGAGAATACAGCGTCAATAACTGGTTTCACTTTCTTTTCTGCAACAAAAGCTAATAAATCTGCAAATTCTTGATCATTACCCATAGTGGAACCCATAATATTTAATTGCTTCCAGAAGATAATTTGTGGGCTCAATCCATTTACTTTCCCTCTAGTTCCGCCGTATGTTACGATGTTTGCGCCAAAATTACAAACCTTTAATAATTGAGCAAATCCATCACCTCCGGCACTATCAATCACTAAATCAAACACACCCGCTCTTCCTGCCAAATCTTTGTGCCAGTTATCTTCCTTATAATTAGCTCCACCTTTGGCACCTAGTGCCATTGCTTTTTCAATTTTTTCGTTCGATCCGGAAGTTACCCATACTTCACTCCCCACTGCGACAGCCAATTGCAAAGCAGTTAGCGCTACTCCCCCACCGATACCAGTAATCAATACTTTTTTATTGGCATTAATTTGGCCTCGTGTGAAAAGTGCACGATAAGCAGTTACACCTGCAAGTGGCAAAGCAGCAGCTTCTTGCCAAGACAGGTGTGCAGGTTTTTCATGAACTCGATCCGCATTGATAGCAATCTTTTCAGCGAAAGTTCCAAATTTTGGTAATCCAAGAATAGTATAATTTAAGGGGGCGTAAGCAGGATTGTCTTTCCAGCCCTCTCCAGGATTTAGGATCACTTCTTTCCCATCCAATGTGCCAACGCCATCCGAACCTAAAATCATCGGGGTTGTAATGCCGGGGTATAGATCTTGAGTAATATAAACATCTCTGTGGTTTAGCGCAGCGGCTTTTACCTCTACAATTACTTCTCCTTCTTTTGCTTGAGGATCATCAAAATCAGCGTAAACTACAGGCTGTTTACGTTCTTTTAGGTATAGGGCTTTCATAAAAATAATTTTTTAACAAGATAGTTAATTCGGTACAATTACATAGGCATTAGTGACTGCACTTCCAAAATCATCATATTTTATCCATAAGTACCCATTTACGCCCCATTTGGAGCCCTGGGTGTTGCGAATTTCGAATGCCTCTAAATTCTCATCATATCCTACAACAACAACATGATAAGATTGATCACCAGCAGGATAAGAATCTACTAATTTTGTTTCTTTAATGTATGGAAATTGTTCGTTAGCTTTTAATTCAATCAAAACGGGATTACCACGGCTTAATGCTTTTTTTGTTTCAAAAACTTTTTGACGATTTCTGGTTTGTGCGCGGAAGAGATGCAAATAATTGGCAATCTTAAATTTTTCAGTAGCATAAACACCAGAAGTTAATTGTTTTGCTCCAAATGGCAAGATGGCAGCACTTACCGTCCCGTCTTGTGCAAGAATTTGCATGGCATCATTGGTATTCATTCTTTTCCCTTGGCTAAGGATATTCAAAGAGATATAATCTGGACTTAAATTTACCTTATAATTTTTATCAAGATTAACATAAAACTCTAGGCAAGTAGTAATAGCATAGGCCAATCCTGAATCATTGGCATTAATCCTACGAACAGGCATTAAATACTCTTTAACACTTTGGGCATTGAGCATTTCTCTAGACCTACTCCCTACCCCAGGAACTATCATTAAGTATTCATCAATTAGTTGGGCATTGACAATTCCAAAATCTGCTGTTCTTGGTTGGGCATTGGCTAGAAAAAAAGTAAACAAGGAAAAAAAGCTAAGCAGGATCAGTTCGCGCATCATTTTTTCTTTCAAGAACGAAAGAAAAAGCTAAATTCTTTTAAAATGGTAAAAGAATTTAGCTTACGGTCACAATATCCTCAGAAATGGTAAGTTTATTTTTTGAAACTTGGAGCAACAACTAATTCCTTGCTGCCCGCTGTGTAGGTATAAAATCCTTCTCCTGATTTTCTACCTTTTTTACCCGCCGTTACCATATTGACCAATAATGGACAAGGAGCATATTTTGGATTGCCGAATCCATCTTTTAATACATGTAGAATCGATAAACAAACATCCAACCCAATAAAATCAGCTAATTGTAATGGCCCCATTGGATGCGCCATACCTAATTTCATTACAGTATCAATTTCTTCAACACCTGCCACACCTTCATAGAGCGAATAAATCGCTTCATTGATCATGGGCATCAAAATACGGTTAGCAACAAAACCGGGATAATCGTTTACTTCTACTGGTACTTTCTTCAATCCTTTGGACATTTCCATAATAATTGAAGTTACCTCATCAGAAGTGGCATACCCTCTAATCACCTCTACCAACTTCATCACAGGTACTGGGTTCATAAAGTGCATTCCGATCACTTTTTCAGGTCTTTTGGTAGCTGCTGCAATTTTGGTTATGGATATAGAAGAAGTATTGGTGGCCAGAATGGCATCAGCAGGTGCTGCTTCATCCATTTGTGCAAATATCTTTAATTTAAGATCTATATTTTCAGTAGCAGCTTCAACAACAAGTTCAGCAGACTTTACCCCTTTCGCCAAATCAGTATAAGTTGTAATATTCGCTAGTGTAGCAGCTTTATCGTCGGCAGAAATTTTTTCTTTAGCTACCATTCTATCTAAGTTTTTAGAGATAGTGGCTAATGCTTTTTCTAAGGCAGGTCCTGAGATATCAATTAATGAAACAGCATATCCGTTCATGGCAAATACATGAGCAATACCATTTCCCATGGTCCCCGCTCCTATCACACTGATGTTCTTCATTCTTTTTTTAATTTGGTTTGTTATCCCTTTGAACGGGATTAGATTAGGCCTGCAAATTTAGCTATTTTAAAATAAAAACAGCAGTTTTGCTTTGCACTTTAGAAACAATATTGATTTAAGTTTTTAAAATTTTAATTAAAAGAAAATTACGACTGGGTAAAATGTTATATAAAAAAGGTATTTACTTATTTACTTGTTTGCTTCCTCTATTGGGCTTGAGTCAAACAAATGACACCCTCTCTTATGATGGAATCGTAAGAGTAATTTATTTAGACTCGTTTGTAGTGACAGCAAAAAAGAAAGGTTTCAGCACAGAGTCTTTCATAAAGAAGGTGAGAGAGGATAAAACCTTCTATCAGGCTTTCCGCAACCTAAGATTTGTGAATTACAAATCAGACAATCAAATCACTTTCTACAACAAAAAGTACCGTGAGAAGGCCAATTACAGCAGTAAGACCCAGCAGTGGAGCGATGGAAAATGCCGTATAACGCATTTCTCGGAAGAGCAAGCCAGTCCCAAATTTTTCAAAAGAAAAGATTACCGTTACTACACAGCTAAACTATATGACAAAGTATTTTTTAGTAAGGATACAGTATGTGATCAACCAAATAGTCCTGCTTATGATGAAAATGCCAAGGGCATTCATAAACATTACCAAGAACTAAAAAAGTTGATTTTTGAGCCTGGAACAAAGGTAGATGTACCTTTTATTGGTAAGAAGATGGCGCTCTTCGATGAAAAAATGACGGAGTACTACGATTATTCTATCCGAATTCAACCCTACAAAAATGTAGAATGTTACGTATTTACCGCAAAGGTAAAAGAGGAATTTCAAGCGAAAAAGAGAGGAAAAACTGTCATCAAATATATGGAGACTTTCTTTGAAAGAAATTCCTTTCAAATCCTGGCCCGCAACTATCATTTAGTATACTATGGTGCTGTTTTCAATTTCGATGTAGAAATGAGCGTACAGCTTACTAAAAAAGGTAATAAATACCTACCAGAACTAGTAGAATATGATGGTCGGTGGGATATCCCACTTAAAAAGCCTGAAATAGCGAAGTTTAAAGCGCGTTTGTATGATTTTGAATTGCCTTAATCCCTTGGCCGCCAAGGAATTTCTTGCGCACCCAAATCTTGACCCATTTTGCGCCCCAGCGTAAAAAGAAAATCAGATAAACGATTTAGATATTGAACAACGATATTCTCTACAGCTTCTTCTAGAGCTAAAGCCACTACCCTTCTTTCTGCCCTACGGCAAACGCAACGAGCAATGTGACAATGCGCTACATTTGGATGACCACCAGGTAGAATGAAATTTTTTAAAGCTGGTAAAGCAGTATCCATTTCATCAATAGCAGATTCCATCATTTGAATATCTTCTTGCTTCAAATCAGGTGTGATCATCTGCTTGTCTGGATCGCTGGCAAGGCTAGAACCTAAGGTAAAAAGACGCTCTTGAATCTCAAGCAGCCAATCTTTTTGTTGCTGAACAGTAGATAAGTCTCTTAACAATCCGACATAGGAATTCAACTCATCTACTGTACCATATGCCTCAATTCTCAGGTGGCTTTTAGGTAATCTTTTACCTCCAAAAAGTCCAGTTTCCCCTTTGTCACCTGTTTTAGTATAAATTTTAAATGCCATTTAGTCTTGTTTATAACGGTGTTCCGGATTATCTACCGTTACAATATTTTGGTTTCTGATATCTGTTTCCACTAAACCATCACGAAGACGTACAATTCGGTGTGCGTGTTCTGCGATATCTGGTTCGTGTGTTACAAGAATAACCGTATTACCCTGTCTATGAATTTCTTCAAAGATACCCATGATTTCTATAGAAGTTTTGGTATCTAGGTTACCAGTAGGCTCATCGGCCAAAATGATAGAGGGGTCGTTGACCAAAGCACGAGCAATGGCTACACGCTGTCTTTGTCCACCAGATAATTCATTTGGCTTATGATCAACACGATCACCAAGACCAACAGCAGTAAGTACTTCTTCTGCTCGATCTAAGCGAGCACGCTTGCTAATACCACCGTATACCAAAGGTAATGCGACATTTTCTAAAGCAGATAACCTTGGAAGGAGATTAAATGTTTGGAAAACGAAACCAATTTCTTTATTTCTTACCTCAGCAAGATCACTATCTGTCATCGTACTTACATTCGTACCATTTAGGATATAATCACCGGCAGTAGGTGTATCCAAACATCCTAAGAGATTCATGAGTGTAGATTTTCCGGAACCAGATGGCCCCATGAGTGCTACATACTCATTTCGATCAATATTAAGAGTAATATCTTGTAAGGCATGCACCTCGGTAGTACCCATAATGTAAGTCTTCTTGAGCGTGTTAACGTCGATAACAGATTTCATAAGTGATTTCTAAATTTAGCTTAATGATAGTCGTGGTGACTAAATTATTTTTTTAGGTTAATAACCTTTGGCACTCTAAAAAATGTACCATCTTGGTCAGGCGCATTTTTTAATGCATCCTTTTGACTGAGCTGTTTATCCATTTGATCAGAACGTAAAATATTGACCTCTTCATTTATATAAACTAAAGGATCGACTCCTTCGGTATCTAACTCTTGCAATTTTTCTACCATTTCAAGAATAGAAGAAAGATCTTTGGTCAATCCTTCGCGTTCTTCTCCTGATAACTCTAATCGAGCCAATTTTTCAAGTTTTGAAATTAACAGCTTATCTACCTTCATAATAAATAATTAGAAGTTCGTTACGTTTTAGTCGCCCAAATGAGCATTTTGTGCCAAAATTACACATTTTCTTTATGCTCAGAGCGAGAATAAAAGTATGAAAGCTATTTTTTTGATCGGTAGTAATTTTCGTTGCTAAAAAAATATTCTATTTTCGTTCCAAATTTTTGTCAGTAGATATGAGTCAGGAGAACAATACCCCAAATATTAAGCATATTGCCATTGCTGGAAATATTGGCGCTGGGAAAACGACACTTTGTGCTATGCTCGGCAAGCACTTTGGGTGGGATGTGCATTACGAATCAGCAGATGATAATCCTTATCTGAGCGATTTTTATGTAGATATGCACCGCTGGTCATTCAACCTTCAAATATTTTTCCTCAATAACCGATACCAGCAAGTACTCAAAATCCTTAGTGGTGACCGTACGGTGGTTCAAGATCGTACCATTTATGAAGATGCCTATATTTTTGCACCTAACCTTCATGAAATGGGCTTGATGTCTACCAGAGATTTTGAAAACTATTTTGAGCTTTTCAAGACGATGTCCTCTCAGATTCAACCACCTGACCTGTTAATTTACCTTAAAGCCAGTATTCCTACCCTTGTTTCGCATATTCAATCTAGAGGTAGAGACTATGAAGGCAACATGAGCCTTGATTATCTAAAAAATCTCAATCAACGCTACGACAATTGGATAGAAAACTACACGGAAGGTCGCTTATTAGTGATCAGTGGTGATGAACTAGACTTCAAAAACAATCCAGAACATTTAGGAGAAGTAATCAACCAAGTGCGTGGGGAGTTACATGGACTTTTTTAGAAAATAGTTATCGGTAAACAGTATAAGCGTTCAAACATTACACTAGTAACTTATGGAAACCGAAAATTATTTATTTTTCGGGACAAGCAATCATAAAAAAGTAAGGGTGAGCAAAGCTCAACCCCTACTAGCATTCAATCTAACCTAAGGAAGAAGTTCAGAAATCATTGTTTTCTGCAAAAATAGCTAAGTCGATTTCTTTGTCATCTATTCTAAATTAAAGTCAGCTTAAGTGAAGCGTAAACCTTTAATTTTGAAAGACAAAATCGATTAGACAAATTTTTAGCTTTACCTATCATCCCAAAAATGGTACAATGGCTGAATGCCAATAGAGGAACTTCTTCATATGGTGTCCGTAGATTAGCTACGGTCTCAGAATCTCATCTTTCTTCTTATTTTCTACCTGAACAGAGTCGGGTGAAACTAGTTTATCTTGGATGCTTTCTGGCAAATAATGCAGCCAAAAAGTATTTTCCCCATCAAAAGTAATACACGCAAAAAGGCCTAAATGAAAGAAAAAAGTTAATGAAATGGCTAGAGTCTTAAACTTTAAAGAGGAAGAATTTGATTTTTTCATGGCTTGGGGATGTGAATTTATTTAAAGAATAAACGATCAAAAGATCAACTTAGTATAAAAAGAAAATAAAATCCCCATCATTTTTTAGCACTATTTCCATTTGGAATTGAACAAGAAATTCCTTTTTCTTGTATGGATGATGAGTGTTCACCAAATTCTCAATTGAAAAAGGGAGAAAAATATGGCTTTTCAAAATATAATTAAAGATTTAGCTAATTACAACACCAATTTGGTTGCGGTTTCCAAGACAAAGCCCCAATCTGCTATCCTTAAACTTTATGAAGAAGGTCAAAGAGATTTTGGTGAAAACCGCGTACAAGAGCTCGTCGACAAGCAAGAAGCTTTACCAAAGGATATTAAATGGCATATGATTGGCCATTTGCAAAGTAATAAGGTTAAGTATATAGCTCCCTTTATACACCTTATCCACTCAGTTGATTCCCCAAAAATTTTAAAAGAAATCAATAAGCAAGCTGCGAAGAACGATCGCATAATTGATTGTCTATTACAATTTCATATTGCAGAAGAAGATACCAAATATGGCTTCGATTCGGATGAAGCCCTCGCATTTTTGAAATCTCCTGCATTTCAGAGTTTACAAAATATACGTATCGTTGGCGTGATGGGGATGGCGACTTTCACAAAGGATGAAAATCAGGTCAGAAATGAATTTCGCTCATTAAAAGCCATTTTTGATCTCCTTAAAAAAACCTGCTTTGAGCAAGTGAATTCATTCAAAGAAATATCGATGGGAATGTCCGGTGATTATAATATTGCGATGGAGGAAGGCAGTACGATGGTACGAATAGGCAGTCTATTATTTGGTGCTAGAAGATAGATAAACCTGTCTTGGTCGTCAATAATTCTAGTGCAGCCATCCCCTTTGCGGAATTACCTTTTGGATTGAGGGGAGGGCTCCAAACTGCTACCGCATATTGCTGAGGATGTACAGCCACAATGCCACCTCCTACCCCACTCTTGCCAGGTAATCCTACTCGGAACGTAAATTCACCTGCTTCATCATAAAACCCACAGGTTTGCATGATGGCATTAATCCTTTTTGTTTGCGAAAGCGTAAAAAAGCATTCACTTTGATCTAAAAGACAGCCTCCATTTGCAAAAACCATAAACGTATCCACTAGTTCATGGCAGTTCATCGCAATAGAGCATTGATGGAAATAAAAATCCAAAACCGTATCCACATCATTTTGCAGATTACCATAAGATTTTAAGAAGTTAGCTAAAGCGGCATTACGAAAACCCGTTTCTGCCTCGGATTGTGCTACTTTTAGATCAAAATGAATCATCTGATGACCAGATAGTTGACGAACATAATTTAGAAAGTCTTCCTTAGGATGGTCCAAATGACTAACTAAGACGTCAGCTACCACAATTGCACCGGCATTAATTAATGGATTTCGAGGAATACCATTCTCATTTTCTAATTGAATGAGAGAATTAAAAGGGGTACCAGAAGGCTCTACATCAACGCGTTTCCACAAATTATTGCCTTCCAATTGCATGGCCAAAGCCATGCTTAAAACTTTGGAGATGGATTGGATAGAAAAGCGTTCTTTACTATCGCCAAAAGCAAAATGCTGTCCATCGACACAAGTCAAATGCATACCAAAGCAATCAGGATTCACCTTAGCTAATTCAGGGATATAAGTAGCAATTTTGCCTTCTAATTGCTGCGCATTTATCTCCTCTTGAACCTCTTTTAGGATTTGTGGATAATTCACTAGATATTAATTATCGAGTATACAAAAATGATAATTCAAAACCTTCAATCTCTTCTATCGCATCGATTTCTTCTATTCTTACCTTAGCCACACCTGCTCTTAAGTGACGTAACTTCTCTTTTACTTCGCTCTGCCTTAAGGCAAATTGCATGATTCCCTCATTGCCAAAATCCTGCTTTAAAACATCTAAGGCTAATTTCTTCACTGTGTTCATCACATCACTCATCAAAGCATAATCAAATCGAATTTGATAAATATCTTCCACCAACTTCTCGATCACCTTTGCGTTTTTCAAAGCTTCTTGCGCACTTGTTTTATAAGCATTAATCAAGCCAGATGCACCAAGTTTGGTACCACCAAAATAGCGTACCACTACGATAAACACATTGGTCAGGCCAAAACTATCGATTTGCCCTAGTATGGGTCTGCCTGCGGTACCGCTTGGTTCCCCATCATCGTTAGCACGAAAATTATTTTTATCTAAGCCAAGGCGATAAGCATAACAATGATGCCTTGCTTTAAAATGCTCTTTTTTAACATCCTCCAGATGGCCTTGCCATTCTTCTTCCTTGTAAACAGGAAAAGCGTAGGCAAAAAATTTACTGCCTTTATCTTTAAACTCACCTAAACTATCTTCTTCTATGGTTTTATAAGTATCCTTCATGGCACAAATATAGAAATTAGTTGTTCCTTCTTGCTAATTAATAAGAGCTTGGCAGCAAGGAATAAGCAAGGCGCTCTTTAACAACTCATTAATCATTTTTTACATTTCATTGAATAATATTCTGAAGCAAATTTGCAAAATTGCGGTTGAGGAATAAATCCTTCGTTTAAACATCAAAACAAAAAAGGAATCTGATATCCCATCTGGAATATTCGGTTTACTTTCTATATTTGTTAAAAAAACAGAAGTGGAGAAAACCCTGAAACAATTTGACCAAATCATGAAAGAATGTGCTACTGTTTTCATCAAGAAAACAAAAGATTATGGCACATCATGGCGAATTTTACGTCCCTCATCGCTTACGGATCAGCTTTACATTAAAGCAAAAAGAATTCGTAGTATTGAAGAAAAGGGACAGCAAAAAGTCGAAGATTCGATAGCCTCTGACTATATGGGGTTGGTAAATTATAGCATTCTTGCGATTATACAGTTGACCATGGATTCCAATGCACCCCTCGAACTAGAGCCAAAGGTAGCCGTTGAGTGGTATGAGGATCAAGTGAATATTACTAGAGATCTGTTGATTTCCAAAAATCATGACTATGGTGAGGTATGGCGAGAAATGAGATTAAGCTCTATGACGGATCTTATACTTATGAAATTATTACGTATTAAACAAATTGAAGATAATAAAGGTGAAACGCTCATTTCAGAAGGGGTGGATGCCAATTACCGAGATATTATCAATTATGCTATCTTCTCTCTCATCAAACTAGAAGAGCAAAAAAATCAGAAAAAATGACACTGACTACGCTTACAATAGGGGTTGCGATTGCAGCGCTCATCCTAACGCTTGTTGGCAAATTTGCATTTGATCGTGTAGAAAACTACTTCATCAGTTATTTGCAAAACTTCACAGGTGCACTCTTTATCTTTTCTGGCTGGGTAAAAGCCATTGATCCGCTAGGAACGGCCTATAAGATGGAGCAATATTTTGCAGAATTTGAATCTACTTTTCAAGATACTTGGTTCTCTTTCTTAGCACCTTTGTTTCCTCAACTTTCAGAATATTCAGCTAGCTTCTCCGTTTTTATGATAGTACTAGAAATTGTACTAGGCGTCATGTTACTTGTTGGTATGTGGCGAAGCTTTACGGCTTGGACTTTCTTCTTAATTGTTGCTTTCTTTACTTTCCTAACTGGCTTTACCTACCTTACAGGCTATGTGCCAGAAGGTGTCAACTTTTTCCAGTTTGGCAAATGGGGAGAATATGTATCGACCAATATGAAGGTAACTGATTGTGGTTGTTTTGGGGATTTCTTGAAGTTAGAACCAAGAATATCCTTCTTCAAAGATCTTATATTATTGATCCCTGCTATTACTTTCTTGTTCAAATGGAAGGATATGCACCAGCTATTCAACGGTGCTGGGCGCTTTGCTATTGCTGCAGCAACAACTTTAGGTCTTCTTTTCTACTGCTACAGCAATTATGTGTGGGATTTACCACATACTGATTTCCGCCCATTCAAAAATACAATAGATATTGCAGCCACGAAAGCAGCAGAGGAGGAAGCTGCTGCTAATGTCGATATTATTGCCTACAAATTAGAAAATAAGTCTACGGGTGAAGTGGTAGAATTCCCATATGATGAATACTTAAAGAAATATCAAGAATATCCATCCTCCGAATGGGAATCAGAACAAATTAAAACCGAGCCCGTCATTCCTTCCACTAAAATTAGTGAATTTGAAGTCTCTAATTCTGAGGGTGAAGGCCTAACCGAAGAGATATTATCCGATCCCAATTATACTTTCTGGCTGGTCGCCTACAAATTAAAGGCAGAAGAAACTAAGGGATTAGCCATTGTTTATGACTCTGTTTTTGTTCAGGACTCTATTTTGATTGGCGATAGCTTAAATATTCAGCAAAGGCTTCAAGATGTGAAAAAACGCCAAATAGAAACGACCGTTTATAAATGGGATGAAAAATACCTTACTCCTTGGAAGGAGATAGTTCTTCCAATGCTAGAAGAAGCCCAAAAAGATAATATCCAATCTTTAGCTATAACAAGCTATGCCAATCCGGAAAAGCTTTCTTCATTCAAGGAGGCTAGTGCTTATGAGGCTGAAATTTATCAAGCAGATGATATTCTTCTGAAAACGATTATTCGATCGAACCCTGGTGTCATCCTGATGAAAGAAGGTAAGATTATCCAAAAATGGCATTATAAAAAACTTCCTAGTTATCAAGAAATTAAATCCACTTACATCAAGTAAGTTCGATTTTGAGTCCCCCTCAAAAATAAGCTGTACAAGTTTGTACGGCTTATTTTTTTCTTTTCCTAAAAATTACCTTTTCTTTGCATATTATTAGTTTAGAAGAATAACTTCAAACAAGAAACAAAAGTGCTTTGAAATCATGTTGAGTAGAAGAAACGTACGCATTAAGGTTATGCAATTACTTTATTCTATGAATAGAGATCCTAAGCTGAGCAATAGAGATGCTAAGGTGCGTTACCAGTATAATGTTCAAAAATCCTTTGAACTATACCTATTCGCCATGTTTGTTTTTACGAAAGTGACGGAATATGCCGTGAAAGATGCAGAAATCAAAAAGGGTAAACTTCGTCCCACAGCGAAAGATCTTTCCTTCACACCAAAACTATTCCACAACGATCTAATCCAATCCATTGCCAAGAGTTATGATATTCAAATGCTGTTCAAAAAACATCAATTTGAAGAAGGCTTTGACTTTGATACTACTCGATCTATTTATTCTGAATTTTCAAAGACAGATGATTACATTCAGTATTTAGGCCAAGAGGAAAGTTCTCATCAAGATCATAAAACCATACTTTTAGCACTTTTCAAGTGTTGTACATCTCACGAAACCTTCACAGATCTAATGGAAGATCATTACCCATTCTGGGTAGATGACAAGTCATTAGTAGTAGGGGCTATGAAAAAGACCATAAAAGTTCTTCCCTCTCAAGATAATTTCTTCGAGAGCTATCGGCCAACCTCAGAAACGATAGAAGAGTTCGGGGAATCCCTTTTTGATAAAGTAATCCAACAAGATGAAGAACTATTAGGTATTATCGAACCTTCGCTCAAAAACTGGGACGCAGACCGAGTAGCCGTTATTGATATGATTTTATTAAAAATGGCTTTATGCGAACTCATATCCTTCCCTACCATCCCTACAAAAGTAACTTTAAATGAATTTGTCGAAATCTCCAAACTTTACAGTACAGACAAAAGCAAAGATTTTATCAACGGAATTCTCGATCGGTTGATGAAAAAATTAAATAAAGAAGGGAAAATTAATAAAGAAGGACGTGGACTTTTAGAGTAAAAATTGCTATATTGAAGCAATCGCGTTGTATTACCTCCCTTTTAAACTTTATTGATGCACAATACTGAATGCATTGAGCATACAATAAATCGTTAAATTATAACTAATAAGTCCCTATCTACACTTTTTTACCTTTTTCGATTATAGAAAAAGCAACTATCGTGTTATTTTTAGAATGCGAATTTAAAAGCGTATGAATATTTAGCTTCTGCCAAATATTCTGTCACAACCTTATATACATACATGAAACTGCTTAAATACCTTTTATTCATTTTTATCTTGCTCGTGCAGTCTCCTTTGCATGCGCAGTATAGAGGTGCAAAAAATGGGGTAGCCGCAAGATTTATCCAATCGAATTATCAGTTTCCACTAAATGACCAATTTAGTGAAAATGATTTTTATGGGGGTGTCGAATTAGAATACACTCGGCATCTCAATCGCTTCATGAATGTATCTCTTCCTATAAAATATGCACGTCCACTTCTCCCGGTTGAGGAATCTGGCCTAAAAGTATTAGAGGGAACAGTCCTAGAAACTGATCTTGTTTTTCAATTCAAATATTTCAGAGAAAAAGGGTTTATTTATCCCACTCTCTTTGCCGGCTTTGGCGGATCTATCGAAAACTGGGAAAGCTATAACTATTATGTCCCAACAGGCATTTCTCTTAACTTCCGCTTTCGCAAACATGCTTACCTTAGTGCCAAAGGCGAATATCGTTATTCCCTAGAAGATCCACTTCGCCACCACATTGTGCTTAGTGCAGGTGTATTTGTGGCTATTGGTACAGGTATACCTATTGATCCAATGACCGTAGATACCGATAAAGACGGCATCCCAGATGTAGAGGATGAATGCCCTCTGACTGTGGGAGTATATGAAGTAAGAGGATGCCCAGACCAAGATAGTGATGGCGTACCTGATAAGGACGATGGCTGCCCTAAAGTAGCAGGTTTGTATCAATTCAGAGGATGCCCGGATAGAGATGGTGATGGTTTACAAGATCGTTTCGATCAATGTCCTAATATAGCAGGCTCTATTAGCAATGATGGCTGCCCAATAAAAGATTCAGATGGTGATGGTTTTGAAGATGATAAAGATCGATGCCCATTCCATATCGGTACTATCAATGGCTGCCCTGATAGAGATGGCGATGGCGTCATTGATCAAGATGATCGATGCCCCAATCTGGCCGGAAGTACTATGGCTTATGGTTGTCCAGATAGAGACCAAGATGGCGTAGAAGATGAAAAGGACCCTTGTCCTGATACTGCTGGGCCAATGGATAGAAACGGATGTCCTTTTATCACTATGGATGATAAATCATTTTTGAAAAAGGCTGCAGAGAAAATAAAATTCAAAACAGGATACAGTATGCTCACCAACCAATCTAAAAGTTTACTGGATCAAATTGCTGAATTATTATTCAAATATTCAGAGTATAAAGTTACTATCAAGGGTTTCACAGATAGTATCGGCAGTAAAACAGAAAATCTAAAATTATCTAAACAGAGAGCTGCAGCATGCTTCGAATACCTCATAGCCAAGGGTGTAACACGCAACAGAATTAGCCATGATGGATTTGGCGAATCTAACCCTATCGCGGACAATAGATATGCTGCAGGAAGAGAAAAAAATCGCAGAATCGAATTTGACCTTTATCTGGAAAAATAATTCTGTACCTTTGCGCTTTTCAAATTAGTACGAATAATTACCAATGAGCGAAAAGATTTTAATTCTGGATTTTGGATCTCAATACACACAACTCATAGCTAGAAGAGTTCGTGAGCTGAATATCTATAGCGAAATTGTTCCTTTTAATAAAATTCCTGAGCTAGATGCCTCCATCAAGGCAGTTATCCTTTCTGGAAGTCCTTTCTCCGTTTTACAAGAAAAAGCACCTCAAGTAGCTTTAGAAAAGATTATTGGCCACCGTCCGGTCCTAGGGGTTTGTTATGGTGCTCAATATATCGCTAATGCTTATGGCGGAGAAGTAAAATCTTCTGAAAAAAGAGAATACGGAAAAGCCAATCTGACAAAAATCTTCAAGGAAGATCCATTCATCTCAGGTATGGCAGATCATTCTCAAGTTTGGATGTCTCATGGTGATACCATCATGCAAATTCCAGAAACCTTCGAATTATTAGCAGGAACAGATCATGTAGATGTAGCTGCTTTCAAAGCAAAAGAAGGCGCTTTCGCAAAACCAGTTTACGGTATTCAATTCCATCCAGAGGTCGCACATAGCTTAGACGGAAAAACATTACTTAAAAATTTCCTAGTGGATATCGCTGGATGTAAAGGTGAATGGACCCCAGCATCATTTGCAGAAAGTACCGTTCAAGAACTGAAAGAAAAAATTGGCGATGATCACGTATTAATGGGCCTTTCTGGTGGTGTAGATTCTACGGTAGCCGCTACCCTATTGCATCGTGCTATTGGCGATCAACTATTATGCTTCTTTGTAGATAATGGTCTACTTCGAAAAGATGAATTCGAAGAAGTTCTCGATTCTTACAAAGGTTTGGGATTAAATGTTATTGGAATTGACGCCAAACAACGATTCTGGGAAGAATTAAAAGGGGCCTCTGATCCAGAAAAGAAAAGAAAAATAATTGGCCGTGTATTTATCGAAGTCTTTGAAGAAGAATCTAATAAATATCCAGATATCAAATGGTTGGGCCAAGGAACGATCTATCCTGATGTAATAGAATCCGTAAGTGTTCATGGACCTTCTGTAACCATTAAATCACACCATAACGTGGGTGGATTACCAGAAAAGCTAAAACTGAAAATAGTTGAACCATTAAGAATGCTCTTCAAAGATGAAGTGCGAAAAGTTGGTGCTGAACTGCAAGTTCCAAACAATATTCTGAGCCGTCATCCATTCCCAGGCCCTGGTTTGGGTATCCGAATTTTGGGAGATATCACACCAGAAAAAGTGGCCCTCTTACAAGAAGCAGACGCAATCTTTATAAATAATCTAAAAAAATTCGATCTTTACGATAAGATCTGGCAAGCGGGAGCCGTACTTTTACCTGTTCAATCTGTTGGCGTAATGGGTGATGAAAGAACATATGAAAAAACAGTTGCCTTGCGAGCTGTTAACTCAACCGATGGGATGACAGCAGAGTGGAGTAAGCTTCCTCATGAGTTTCTAGCAACCGTTTCCAGTGAAATAATCAATAATGTAAAAGGTATAAACCGAGTAGTTTATGACATTAGCACAAAGCCTCCTGCAACGATTGAATGGGAGTAAATCCTTTCTTTTTTTCTTTTGTATTTGTTTCTCCTTGGCAAGTTGTACCCTATTTCAACCGGCTAGTAAGGTCGATAATGGTAAGAAAAAAAAGAAAGAAGAGCTTGACCCGATTCAAGGCAGAAAGGTATTTGATCCCGAAACAGGAACTTATGTAATCGTTGAAGAAACGCCTACTGAAAAAATGGATACTATCATTTGGAAAGACCTCCCAAGTGATTCTTATCCACCAATCACATCTGCTTCAGATGGCTTCGTCGACAATAATAACACTAATGAGGTTATTCGAATCGATAACTATGGTTCAGAAATTTTGACGTCTTACAACCTTTCTATCGTTCTACCATTCTTATCACACCGATTCGATGATACTTCTGTAGATATTTATCCGGATAGTAGATATGCCCTTAACTTTTATGCTGGCGCTCGAATGGCATTAGATGAATTAGGAGATGAAGGAGTGCGTCTAAATGTTAATGTTTATGATAGCAAAGCTTCAGAAAATACGGTTCGGGATCTGTTGCGCACCGATCCTGATCTCCCCAACTCTCATTTGATTGTGGGCCCTTATCGTAGACAAAATGTCCAAAAGGTAGCAGACTATGCCAAAAAAGAGAACATCACTTTTATTTCGCCTTATTCTGCTTCCGCTAACCTCTCTTCCGCTAATCCATTCTACCTGCAGCTGAGTCCTACTTTAGAGTCTCACTGTGAAGCTATTACCAAACATGCTTTAGAAAAGTATCGCTCTGATCAAATTGTACTCGTTTGCCGAGAAAAACCTGAAGAGCTGGCTAGACTAAAGTATTTTCAGGATGCTTTAAAGTTAAAGGAAGGCATCGACGTAGAACCATTCGAAGAATTTCGAATTTCTACTCAAAGCGTGGATTTGGCTGAAATGGACTTACTGCCATTTTTGGAACTAAGAGATACTAGCGTATTCATTCTTCCTTCTTGGTCCAATGAAACCTTCATTTACTCTTTCCTAAGAAAGTTAGATGTAAGCCGTGATGCCTCCAGCTATATCGTTGTCTATGGCATGCCGCAATGGATGCAATACGAAAAGATCGATTACGATTATTTTGAAAAACTGAATGTACATGTAAGCAGTGATAGTCATATTGACAATTATGCTAACGATATTCAGTTTTTCAAACGTCGTTTCTATGACCGCTACGGAGCCATACCAACGATCGATGCCTATCTAGGCTATGATGTTATGCTCTTCGGTGGCCGTATGCTTCAGAAGTATGGTACAAAGTTTCAATACTCCTTGGATATGGAAGATAAAAGATACCTTCATACCAAGTTCAATTTCGAAAAAGTAGTTCAGCCAGGTACAACAGGACAAGAAAATAGACCAGTTGACCGCTTCGAAAATAAGTATATCAACATACTTAAATTTAGCGACTATCAATTCAAATTACAAAATTGATCGGTTGTTGGTTGTCAGTTGTTGGTTATTAGTAAATAACTAGGGAACCAACAGCCGGCAACTATCAACTATCCACTATTAACCAACAACTATCAACTATCCCTACCTTTGCACATCAATTCAAGACGTAAACAAAAATTCGAACGTGTCGTAGCTGCAAGGCAGCATAACCTTACCGTAATCCTAGAGAATGTGCATGATCAGCATAATATTGGTGCCGTATTGCGTTCTTGCGATGCCGTTGGCATTTACGAAATTTTTGTACTATTCACAGAAGAAGGCCTAGATAGAAATAAGATTCAGTTGGGTAAAAAATCTTCTGGGGGCGCTCGAAAATGGGTAGATGTACATTTTTATACTGATGCAGAAGCTTGCTTTCAACATGTTAAAAGTAAATATGATAAAATCTGGGGCACACATCTAGGCGAAAGCTCCAAATCTATTTATCAATTAAATTTAACCACTTCTATTGCATTGATGTTTGGTAATGAAAGAGATGGCTTATCTGATATTGCACTACAATATGCAGATGGAAACTTCATTGTCCCACAAATGGGAATGGCCGAAAGTTTAAATATTTCCGTAGCTTGTGCTGTAAGCCTCTATGAAGCCTTTCGGCAAAGAAATGAAAAAGGATGGTATAGTGAAAACAATCCTTTTCCGCAAAATGAACAAAAAGCATTATTAGATATTTATTTGGATAGGCACGATGCCAGAACCAGCCCCACTCATAGCGATAAAATTGAGCCATGAAACTTTCTAAAGTTCAAAAAATAGTTCTCACCTCCTTTTTGCTTTTGACAGGAACAATTTACTTACTCCACACTCCAGATATCCCACTCGAAAAGCTAAAATCGAAATATACCTACAACAACAGTCAGTTCATAGACGTGATGGATATGAATGTACACTACAGAATAAACGGACAAGGTCCTACCCTTTTATTGGTGCATGGCACAGCAGCCTCCTTGCATACTTGGGAGGATTGGACTAGTCAACTGGAAAAGGACTTTCAAGTGATCAGTCTTGATATCCCCGCTTATGGACTCACTGGCCCCCATCCTAACAGAAGTTATAAAGTGGACAATTATGTAGAATTCTTATCTGCTTTCGCAAAAAAACTACGTTTAGACAGCTTCTCCCTTGCAGGAAATTCATTAGGAGGCCTCATTGCATGGAATTATGCAGCTAGGCATCCAGATCAAATTCAAAAACTAATCCTTATCGACCCTAGTGGCTTTTCCCAAAAGAAACCTGCCTCCTTAGCTTTTCGCTTAGCTAAAAATAAATTTAGCAGCAAAATATTACGCTACATTACACCAAAATCATTATTTCAAAAATCCTTAAAAGAAGTATACTTTGACGAATCAAAATTAAAACCCGATCTACTCAATCGTTACTATGATCTTGGCCTAAGAACTGGCAATAGACAGGCTTTCATCGATAGAGCCAATACCAAACAAAATATTGATCTTTCTCGTCTTCAACGCATTCAAGCCCCTACCCTCATCATGTGGGGCAAACAAGATGCCTGGATACCTGTCGAACATGCCGCTCAATTTCAATCAGCTATTAAAAATGCGGAAGTTCTCATTTATGATCGTGCTGGACATATCCCCATGGAGGAAATTCCAGAGCTAACAGTAAAGGATGCTATATCATTTTTAAAAAACTGACAACCAGTAAATTAACACCAATATCGAGTTTATCCACATTTTATCCACCAAAAAACAAGCAATTTGTGGAAACACAAAGCATTTATGTGTATAAAAAAGAAAGGAGGTAAAGCCGCTTTTTTCTATTTTTGTGAGCTATGAGGTTGAAACAGCTTAGCATTAAAGGATTCAAAAGTTTCGCAAATGAAACGATCATCAATTTCAGTGAGGACGTCATTGGAATTGTGGGTCCGAATGGTTCTGGCAAATCTAATGTAGTAGATGCTATTCGTTGGGTACTAGGTGAACAAAAATCAAAAGAATTACGCCTCGACACTATGTCTAGTGTTATCTTTAATGGCACTAAATCTAGAAAACCAGGCGGAGTTGCTCAGGTAGCCTTAACTTTTGACAATACCAAAAATATTCTCCCAACTGAATACCAAACAGTCACTATTACTAGGCTATTATACCGCAGTGGCGAAAGTGAATATCAACTCAATAATGTTCCCTGCCGTCTAAAAGATATTACTTCTCTATTCTTAGACACGGGTATAGGTTCTAATTCTTATGCTATTATTGCATTGGGCATGGTAGATGATATCCTAGCAGATAAAGACAACTCTCGCCGTAAGATGTTTGAACAGGCTGCGGGTATCTCTAAATATAAAGTGCGTAAAAGAGAAACCCTCAATAAACTAAAGCATACAACAGAAGACCTCGATCGAGTAGAAGATTTGTTATTTGAGATTGACAATAACCTGAAAGTCCTCGAAAAACAAGCCAAACGAACCAAGCGTTATTTTGAACTTAAAGCAGAGTATAAAGAGCTCAGTGTAGAGCTAGCTGTTCGTAAAATATACGATCTGAAAAATAGTCATAAGGCACTAGAAAAACAAATTCAAGAAGAAACAGATCGCTATCGTCAGTATGAAATTGACGAAAGAAAATTTGAAGCCCAATTAGAGTCTGAAAAGAAAGCCAACCTTGATAAAGAAAAGGCACTTTCAGAAAGACAAAGAGACTTAAATAACTTAGTTGGAAAAATACGAGGCCAAGAGAATGATAAACGGATGCTGGAGCAAAAACAACAGTTCATCCTGCAAAATATTGAAAAGTTAAAGAGTCAAAACCAACAAGCACAGAGCAGAATTGCTCAACTGAGCGAAGATATTGAATACTACCGTGCCGAACTCAATAATGAGAAACGCATAGAAATGCGGTTGGAAGATGAGCTGGATAAGACAGAAGAACAAATGAATAAAATCAAGACCGAACATGGCAACATGAAATCAAGTCTTGACGATATTGTTCAAGTCCAGCAAAAGATCGAAAGAGAAGTATTTGAACTGGAAAAACAAAAGGCTATTAGCCGCAATCAGATTGAAACAGCCAAACAAGAATTAGGCAGAGATGATAAAGCTACTCAACAACGTAAAGCTGAAATTCAGCAAGTAGATGAGCAGTTAAAAGCACTCGATAGCAAAGAGTCAGAGAAACAAGCCGCACTAAAGGTCCTAGAAGATCAAGAAACCCAAAGGAAAAAAGCTTTAGAGATCGCTACAAAAGAATTGGAAGATCTCAATCAAAGAAGGGCAAAGGTTAATCGGCAGTTGGATGCCAAAAGAAATGAGTTTAAACTGACTCAAAGTATGATTGAAAACCTAGAGGGTTTCCCAGAGTCTATTCGTTTCCTTAGCAATAACAAAAACTGGGGAAAAGAAGCTCCTCTCCTATCCGATCTTATCTATGTCAAAGAAGCATATCGCGTAGCTGTCGAAAACTATCTCGAACCTTACTTAAACTATTATGTGGTCCAAAATCAAGAAGAAGCCTTACAAGCAATCACCCTTTTAGGCAAAAGCCAAAAAGGAAAAGCCAATTTCTTTTTATTGGACTCTTTTAAGGATTATATCCCTCCAATAGGCTTAATTGCAAATACGATGCAAGCGATCGAAGTGATTGAAATCGACCCACTTTATCACAATCTTTGCAGTTATCTACTTGAAAATGTCATGATTACGGATAAGGAAGAACCACCTCTCCAAAGCCTAGATTCAGATGTTACCTTATTGTCAAAAAGTGGTCGTTTTATTCAAAAGAAACACAGTGTATCAGGTGGTTCTATCGGTTTATTTGAGGGAAAAAAAATTGGCCGAAAGAAAAACTTAGAGATACTTGAAGTACAGATCCAAAAATCAGAATCTGAAGAGAACAAACTTTCTACTGCATACTTTAATCTAAAAAATAGAATAGACCAGCTTCGTACAGAAAAATCTAGTCGAGCCATTGAAATCATTCAAAATGATATCAATCGCCTCTCTCGAGAAAAGGTTTCCTTCCAAACTCGGATGGAAAACTTCCAAACTTATATCAATGAAGCCAACAATAAAAAACAGCAAATTCTTCAAAGAATTAGCACTTTAGAGGAATCTATTCAAAAGATAGAGCTTCAGTTGTCTGAACGTAATATCGAACTGGTACAGGCAAAACAAAATATCTCTAGTACTGATGGTAGCTTCCGCAAAATTGCAGAGCAATTGAGTGCAGCGTCTACAAAATTTAATGAGAAAAACATTGAGTTTATTCGCCAACAAAATAAGGTAAGCTCTTTCCAAAGAGAATTGAGCTTCCGCGAAAAACAACTAGAAGAAACTAAAAATAACCTTCAAAACGATAAAAGTACCTTCCAACGCTCAGCACAAGAACTAGATCAGGTACACAAGGATATTGATCAACTAGAAAAAAATCTACTGGCAGCTTATGAAGATAAAAAAGCCCGTGCTTCCCTTCTGACAGAAGCAGAGCAAAGCTACTTCAAAGCAAGAGGAAATATCAATACGATAGAAGATCAATTGCGTAAAGCCAATCGATCAAGACAGGATAGCCAAATCCTAATTAATAACCTCAAAGAGAAATTTAGTGATGTAAAGTTCAAAATCTCATCTATTGGCCAACGATTAAAAATTGAGTTCAACATTGGTGTCAATGACATCATTAATCAAGAACCGAATGAAAAATACAATGAAATCGACCTACAGCAAAAAGTAGATCGCTTGTATAATCGTCTGGACAATTATGGAGAAATTAATCCTATGGCCGTGGAGGCTTATGATGAGATGAAAGAACGCCACGAAAGCATCACTAAGCAAAGAGACGATATCTTAAAAGCTAAAGCTTCCTTGATTGAAACTATAGGAGAAATTGAAGAAACTGCAACAAATCAGTTCCTAACAGCCTTCGAAAAAGCAAGGATTTACTTCATCGATGTATTTAGAAGCTTATTTTCAGAAGAAGACAATTGTGACCTAATCCTCCTCGATCCAGAAAATCCATTGGATTCCAAAATCGAAATTGTAGCCAAACCAAAAGGTAAACGTCCACAGACGATCAGTCAGCTTTCTGGTGGTGAAAAAACTTTAACGGCAACTGCACTACTCTTTGCACTTTATCTTCTCAAACCAGCACCTTTCTGTATTTTTGATGAGGTAGACGCGCCATTGGATGATGCCAATATCATGAAGTTTAACCGAATCATTAAGAAATTCTCCAAAGAATCACAGTTTATCATTGTTACACATAATAAATTAACCATGGCTGCTGTAGATACCATATATGGCGTATACAATGAAAGCGGTGTCTCCGGTGTAACCTCTGTAGATTTTAGAGACTTTAGCAATAACGCTACTTTTGAAGCTAAAGAAAGCTAATTATAAAGCCTTGTAATCTTCTCGTACTGGGCTAAACACATCCAAAACTAGGCAATCTGTTTTAGCAACAGCGGAATGAGGTAAATTGGAAGGGATAGCTACAGACATACCTTTTGTACATAATCGTGTTTGTCCCCCCATAGTCATTTCCAACTCGCCTTCTAAAACATTTGTTACCTGCTCATGCACGTGGAAGTGCTCTGGTAGTACACCTCCTTTGTTGATGCGTACAAATGCAATAGTCATATGCTCTGTATGAATAAACTTAGCATAAAAGCCAGGTACAATTTCTTTTTCAGGAATATCATTATGAAAGTGAAATGGATTCATATCATTGGTTTGATTTTAATAGATCTATAAAAGATGCACATGTTTTAGGGTTTAAACCTTCTAATTGAATAGGACCTTCATCAAATGTTCCGCAAGCATCACTTAAAGTGATAATATTGAAACCACGTTGTTGTGCATCTCGAATAGTAGGGTTCAAATCTGGTCGAGACCAAATACCTGAAAAAATAATATTTTCAATATCTAGTTTTTGTAATAACCACTCCAGATGGGTCATATAGAAGGCGGAATCCGCTATTTTAGGCAATATATAGTCCGCAGGCGAAAGTTCATCAATTAATTGATAACCCCATCTGCCCTGCTGAAAATCTCCTCTAGTTAAAAAAGGTCTTTTCCGCTTCAACTTTTTAGAGATAATTGGCTTATTATCCTTATCTGCTACCATTATAAAATTGGTAGCTATGACACAACCTCCTTGCTCCCTTAGTAAATGGATTACCTTCAGTAGATGTTCTATAATGGCTCTTCTATTCTGAATATCAAACCCCGCTCTTCCAAATGCACCATTCGCATGCAAGAAGTCATTTTGCATATCTATCAATAAAAGGGCAGTTCTCCGTATGTTCATCTACAATGGTCTAATAAAACAAAACTGTAAATTAAAATAGCCTCAATTTATATTACAATAAAGCATAAATTATCGAATTTATCCACTTTTATCCCTATTTTTAACCTGTTCCCCATTAATTAACCTCTTCTTGTAAAGGTTTAATAATTATCATAATAATAAGGTTATCTGGTGGAAATGGTTAATAATTTGAAGGACACTGATCATCCAAATATCTCACTAATGCTTAAAAACTCATCAGTTTTTTCACTTCCGCCTTCTCGGGATTAGGGTTGTTGGATACACCACCATACTCTCATTTCCATCTTTTCCTACGCTTGCAACCCCAAACAAAAAATTATCGATAATAATATTTTCTAAGGTGAAATCTGAAAGTGATTTTTCTACAAAACGAGCATTTTGCCATTGAGGGGCAGTCGTATCTCTCCAATAAATTTTATAACCAACAAGGTTTGGATCATTAACATCGTCCCACTTCAATCTTGTGGAAGGCCTGACAGCCCCCCCAATCATTACATTTTTGGGCGCTGGCGGTGCCCAAGCCAAGCTTGCAAGTGTAATCGCATTAACAGCCGTCAGCTTCGCAGCATATTCAAAATTCACTCCTTCGATAAGGTCTCCGTATTTTATACCATTTTCTTCTCGAATATCTTGATGCTGGCGGTTGTAATTTTCATGTGTTTCCATTATTCTTACCCCTGGAAAACCTTGATCATTAAAAGGTTTATGATGACCGCCACGACCAAAACGATCCAGCCTGTAAATCATAATAGCTTTTAAATTAGTGCAATAAGTATCTGTCAATCGATGAATATACCTGGCCAATTGACGAGAAGGACCATCTACTTCACCACCATAAAAGCGACGCCAAAGGCGGTCCCTTTCCTCTTCTTCAACAGGAGTTGGTTCAGAAAACACCCTAAAGGTGGTGTTATCAATTACACCATCAATCCCTTCGATATTGCCAATCATATCATTATTCAAAATTCCAATAATATCCCAAGCTTCTTCCTTGGCCAGCTTGGCCAAATACTGTCCACCAAACAACCCTTGTTCTTCACCACTTAATCCAGTATAAACAATAGTATTTGGAAATTGATATTTGGATAGTACCCTAGCCGCTTCTAAGGTGCCTGCCATGCCCGAGGCGTTGTCATTTGCTCCAGGTGAATCCGTAACAGCATCAGTTGAATTACTCACTCTGGAATCAATATCTCCTGACATAATCACATAGCGGTTAGGATGGACACTCCCTCGTTGAATAGCCACTACATTGACAACCCAAGTATCTTCAGCTATTCTTCTATTGCCTTTCGCAGGCACTAGATTTCTCTGGAAAAAAACTTCCAGACATCCTCTACAATCTGCAGAAATTTTATCAAATTCTGCTTTAATCCATCTACGTGCTGCACCAATACCCCTTGTTGCTGAAAGGGTATCTGAAAGGGTATTTCGCGTTCCAAAACCAACCAGCCTGCGAATATCCTGTTCGATCCGTTGTGGTGATGGAGCATTAACAATGTCATACAAGCGCTGATCAACCGCTGGTGGGACCTGTGCACTTACGCTAAATAAAAGACTGAGTAATAATAGGGAACTAAGAATAATTGACTTCATAAGTAATACTTTAGAACTGCCATTCGTCCAAATACTTTCCAAATATTTTTGCCAAATTTTCCGCATCTGAAATAGCTCTATGATGGATACCTGTGAATTCAAAACCTTCCTTTTCTACAGAATAACGTAAACCTCTAGTTCGGTGAATTCTTTTGATATCATGGTATTGCCGCTTCAAATTAATGTGAGGATCTACCCAATCATAATCCATATCATGCAAAATACAATCTTGAATAAACATTTTTCGATCAAAACTACCCCAAGAACACAAAATATACTCCTCATCAAATATTTCTGCCCAATCCTGAAAATCTTCTACAACACGCACAAAATCATAAGCTCGATCTACAGAGGATTGTTCAATGGAGGTTAATTCCCTACAAAAAGCTGAAAGCCTTGGATTGAGCTTTGGCTTAATAAAACGGCTGAAAGAATCTTCATGCTCTCCAAAACGATTTAGCTTGACTGCCCCAATTTCAATAATTTCTTGCACCATAGATGGTGGTCTCCCCTGCCAACAGGTAGCTTCCAAGTCATAAATAATAAAATTCACAGTTATTTCTTTTTGTCGGTAATAAGTAAAATATAAGGTGCCCATGCTCTTACACCTTAGTTCGTACGCTCAGTTTTCTCTCGGTCTCTTATCAATTCCTGCAAGTGATTGATCTGTTCTTGTAAAGCATCAATTTTTTCCTCTAGTACCACATTATTGTCCATCGTCATCTCATCTACAAAAACAGCATTTGCTAAAGACATTCCGAAAATACCTCCTATTAAAACAATGATGGCAAAATAAAATCGTGTTATCCCAATAAATAAATCTGATTGCCAGTCGCCTTTCGGCAAACGTTCTGAAATAATGGATGGGATCTCATTCCAACCTTCCACCGTAAATAATTGAAAAATAGAATAAGAAGCAATTAAGGGATTACCAAAAAATTCGGGCGCAATATCCGCATAGAAATGACAAGTAAATAATGCCAAGAGAAAATTCAAAAGAAATAGCGCCAAAATTACAAACAATGAAGCCTGCAAAGCTCTGCCCAAACCTGCGATTATCTTTCCCAGATGGGGTACAAATCGGATAAACCGAACTAGACGAATTAATCGCAACAAGCGTAATATGATTAATAAAGAAGTATCAGGAATATGAAAAAGTGGAACAAAAAGGGAGGGTAAACTAGCCACTACAATAAAAAAATCAAATCGATTCCAATTACTCTTAAAATAACCTCTGGGACTTAAAACTTTTAATTTCACACATGCTTCAACAAAGAAAAAAAAGATAATTATTCTATCGACTACTTCCAAGTATATATTCCCCTCCAAGGTAGGGAAGTACATCAAAAAAATAACCATTGCATTGATGAGAATGGCTAACATGATGTTTCGTTCTGAAAGAAAAAATCTTCCTACCATAATGAAAAAAACTTCAAAATTTGCGACACCTTTCGTCTAAGCATCTAATTTCACCACCTTGTCTAAACCATAATTTTCTAAGCGATTGTGATAATAGTATAAAATTTTAAAACTATTGCTAACAATCTCCTTATTTTTATTATATCGAATGGGTTTTTGAACGTGATAAGACCCTAATCTGCGTATACCATCTCTCAATATCTCTTCCTCCGTCCAACTTATCGGATCAGACAACCTAATCTGCTGCTCAGCCTCCATCTGGAATAATCGCTCTTTGAGCTGAGCAATAAGCTTTTTTAGCTGACTTTCGTCAAATAGGTAGTCTTCTGTAGGTAATCGAAGAACACCATATAAATCCAATTGCTTATTCTGTTTGCAAAGCATTTGGAATGCTGCAAAAGCCACCAAATGACTGGTCAATACAATATTGTCTTTGTGATAACGCTCCACAATCTTCTCCCCTAGCATTTGAGTATACTCCGATTCCCTTTGCAGATTGGTTGAAATAGCACCATTCTCTTTAAAATAATCTTCAATCTGGATCAAATTGCCATATTGATCATAACTGTTGCCTTCTTCATCCACTGGATTGCCCAACACATCCATGGGCTGACCAAAAGAGAGATTAATTTCATTACTCTCAGAAAAAAATTGCCAAGCATAGAAAAATAATTTTCTACGACTATAAAATTCATCTCTTGATTTAATATAACGTTCTTTTCCTATCTTTTTCAAATGCTGGTCAATCAAAGATTTGGCCTCCAATACGAAGTGGTACCCCAAAACCAATGGAACAACAAATATTTTCTCTTTCTTACCTTTCTGTAAATTTGATCGTTGTGCATCAATCACTGTACTTAATAAACCTAGCTTCAGCCTAGTTTCTAAAGCACCACTCCTCGACCTTGTACCTCCAGGAAAAAATAAGCTATTAGTACCTCTCTGTATAGACAGGTTGGACATGGCCTTAAGTGTCTCTAAATAAATCGTATTTTTTTTCCTCCTATCTACCCGATATGCTCCCAATCGATTAATAAAATAGGCTACCGCTCCTGAATTGAATAAATTCAAACCCGCACCGTAAGAAAAAGAGGGCAAACCTGCAAAAGTATCTAAAGCATAGCCAATTAAAATAGAATCAAGATTACTAAAATGAGTAGGCACTACAACAATCGTTCCTTTTTTGGCTAGCGAACGAATCTTTTCTACTTCACCTTTCACCATTAGTCGATCCATCAATCGATAACGATTACCCCATATCTGCCAAATATTTCTTGCAGCGGCTGTATTCAACAAACGGGTGAATAACAAAGTTGAAAATTTACGAGCGAAAAGAAAGGTCTTCGTTCGAAAAGTACCAACAATTTCCTCAGAATAACGATTAACAATCTTGTTTAAAATCTCTTGATTACGTTGGTCTGTTGTTGATTCAGTACTATCTAAAGAATCTACCAGCTTAGATTGAATTTTCTTCCAATACTGTTTTTCTTTTGGAGGATCTACCTTCCAAGGTTCTTCCTTGATTCGGATAAGCTCCTTATAAATAGTTTTAGCAATAAGCTCTCCTACATTTTTATCATAAAGCGTATTTAAGCGTTCGACCGTAAAGGAATCAATCTCATCCACAAATTTTTTTCGGTCATCATGCAGAAGATAAATGGGCCAATCCTCAATCTGAGGGATAATATGAGGATATTCTTCCAGTCTTTTATTTGGATCTTTTACCATATTTATTGGATTGAGTTTTGCCACTATTAACTCCTAACAATCTATTTCACCCTAATAATATTGCTCAGATCGTTCATTGATTTCATGAATGAAATCTAATATCGCCTGTGCACCTTCTCCTTTTCTAGCAGAAGTTTTAAATCTTGGGGGTAGTTCTTCCCAATGCTCTAAAAGTTTTGCTTCAATCTTTTTAATATTTTCTTCCACTTCTAGTGGTTTGGACTTATCCGCTTTTGTATAAATTATTGCAAAGGGAATTCTAGATTCTCCCATCCAATTAATAAACTCAATATCAATAGGTTGGGGTTCAATATTTACATCCAACAAAATAAAGGAGCACTGCAACCACTCTCTCCTTTGCAAATAACCATGAATCATTCGCTCCCATTCTTTACGCTTTGTTTTTGAAATTTTTGCATAACCATAACCTGGTAAGTCGACAATATACCAAGTGTCATTGATTACAAAAAAGTTTAGGCTCTGCGTTTTCCCTGGTTTTTGTGAAGTCCTTGCCAATTCATTACGATTCGTCAGCAAATTAATCAAAGAAGATTTCCCAACATTCGAACGACCAATAAATGCGTATTCAGGCTTATTATCTCTTGGGCATTTTGTTTCAGTAGGAAAACTCCCCACGAAATATGCAGTCTGTACCTCCATGTTTCCTTTTTTTGAGCAGAAAAAACCATTCTTTTCCACCATTTCCATGCAAAAATAAGAAATAAGCAATATTTTGCTTAAACAAATTAATTTCCTTACAAAAATCAACCATCCTACCAATAGGATTCATCAAATAAAATATGATTGGCGGATTGCTTGAACGGCCCTACAAACACAATAATACCTTTAATAAACAACAAAAACACAGCCATCGTCTCTAAAAACAATCATATTTTTGAAACATTTACATTAATTATTTCGTCGAAATAGTATTCGACAAAAACCAAAACGCAAAACAATGATGAATAAGATTATACTCCTCTTCATTAGCCTTTTTTTTTGCTGCCAATTTGCCAGTGCCCAATTTAGTATCGGAGCTCGCGTAGGCGTAAGTACGAGCGACATCTCAAGCAAAGACCTCAATATCCTTTCGGAAAACGGAACAGAAAATTTACGTTTAGCTTTAGCTGACGCAAAATATGGCATACATGCTGGATTAATCTTCCAATTTAAAGGGATTAGATGGTCCATCCAGCCAGAAGTACATTTCAATTCTAATAAAGTTGATTTTGAAGTGGAAGACATCAACGCCCCTATGGCTGGTACCATTGTCAAAGAAGAAAGCTACCAGTATCTGGATATTCCAATACTCTTAGGTTTACACCTCGGTCCACTCCATTTTCAAGGCGGACCAGTAGGCCATGTTTTCTTAAACAGTACAACAGAGTTAGATGACTTCGAAGGTTATGAACAAGACTTTGAAAGCCTCACTATTGGCTATCAATTGGGTGGTGGACTAGATATTTGGAATATTACACTCGATATTCGTTATGAAGGAAATTTTACTGGTTTCGGAGAGCATATCGAATTCTTCGATCGCCAATACGAGCTGGATGATTCTCCCTCTAGATGGTTATTCTCCCTAGGGTTTTATTTTTAAATAAATGCTATTAAGTGGTTTTCCCAAAACCGTAGCTGCCGACAAAGAATTGGTACAATAAAATTTCAGCCACAGGCCGACAGCTTAACATTCGCTCAAAATCATTCGTAACTTTACTCTCGTCAGTTATTTATAATTTTCGAGTGAACAATTTTATTGTACATGCAATTTTGACTAGCCGCTTATGCGATCTGGAGCACCTAGATCGCATAATCATCCAATCTTCACAAAAAATTGTACCTTCGTACAACCAATTTCTCCTTACTCAAGTCTTTAGATAAAAGAAAGATAACTTTCAATTTGTTAACAATGGTTTGAGGTCCATGATCTACGCGCTAAGCATGACGGAAAAAGAACTGATTCAAGCTTGTCTGCAAAACGAACGTTTGGCACAAAAAGAATTATATAATCGCTACAGTAAAGCGATGTACTCTTCCGCCTATCGGATCACCAATGATTTTGAATTAGCCAACGATGTTTTACAAGAAGCTTTTATCAAAATCTTTAAAAATCTTGCAAAATTCAGACAGGAAAGTACGCTTGGTGCTTGGATTAAAACCATCGTAGTGCGCACCGCATTAAGCAAAATAAAAAAACAGAAAATATTTGATGAGCTAGAAGAGCACCACACTAAACACATGATTGATTGGGGTGATTTTCTCAATGCTGAATACTTAGAAAGAGCCATCAAAGCATTACCAGAAGGCTATCGAGCTGTCTTTTTATTAATTGAGGTAGAAGGTTATTCTCATAAAGAAGTTGCCGAGATGTTAGGTATCTCAACTGGCACTTCTAAGTCCCAATTATTTTATGCCAAGAAGCGGCTTCGTGCTATGCTTAAAGAAATTGTAGATTTAGGTTAAATGGAAAAAAATAAAGAAATATTACAAAAAACGATTCGTTCCCTGCCTTCCTTCGAAGCACCGCCCCAAGTTTGGGATGCTATCCAATTAGAATTGGATAGCGATCAAAAATTGCAGCACGCCATTCAATCTTTACCGACCTATGAAGCGCCTGCATTAGTTTGGGAGCAAATTGAAAAAAATCTAGAACCTAAAATCATATCGATGCCTCTAGTTGATGGTAGTCGAAAAAATGACAAGTACAAATGGCTAGCAGTTGCTGCTACTGTTGCTATTTTATTGAGCGCCGGGCTTTGGTTCTTAACCACCCTAGAAACACAAGAAAACATACAAATCGTAACAACAGAAGAGACCATTTATGAGCAGCTATTAATAGAAGATTGGGAAGAAGATGAATCAATCATACAAGAGGTAGCGCAGCTATTTGCGCAAAGCAAAGTCGCACAAAGTAGCCTTCACTACAGTGATTTGTTAGAAGAATATCAAGAGCTAGAAACTGCAAAAGAAACAATAGAAGATATGATGAAACAATATGGTAAAGCCACTGATTTCATCCGCCAAATAAGTAAAATTGAACTGGAAAGATCGACTTTGGTTAAACAAATGGCTACATTAATTTAATTTCAAAATGACAAAGCTCATGCCTTTATCATTTCGCATATCAACTTTCATTTTTCTCCTTCTTCCAATGATAACTTGGACGCAAACAAGCGTGAAAGTTGTCACTAAGAAAATTGAAAAAACCTTCAATTACCGCTCTGGCATTGAGGTCAATATAGAAGGTGAAAAAGCAGAAGTCAACATCGAAACATGGGATAAGGCCAATATCCAGGTCGTCCTAGAAATCATCGCCAAACATCCTGAACAGCAAGTGGCTGAAAAAGACTTAGAACGAGTTCGCTACCTTGCTGATCGCGTAAAAAATAAAATATACCTACGTAACTATATTTCAAACGAAGAAAAACAAGGCACCCCAGAATCAAGCCTCAGTGCTAGATATACCATCACTTTGCCAGAAGATTGCCCTGTCTACCTAAAAAATAATTTCGGATTGGCCAATATTAGTAATTTAAGTAATAATCTTCGGATCAATAGCCAGTTTACTAAAATGAACCTAAACAATATTCAAGGAGAGCTCGATATTAGAACTCGCTTTGGAGATCTAGTTGGAAATGGCATCGATGGAAATGTAAGTATCAATTCAAGAAGGTCCAACCTTTATCTCAATGAAATAAAAGGCACCTTCAATATTCAGGCGCATTATGGCGTACTTGAAATTTTTGCTGATAATAACTTACTCGATCTCAACTTAGATGCTAACAAATCTGATGTATTCCTCTATTCTCCTGATCCAGGTATTTTTTCTTATGACTTAACGGCTCAATCTTCTGACCTTACGCTTCCAAATAGCTTGGGCTTCAAGTTTGAAGATAATACCCCTAATCTGACTAAAGCTAACTACAAACCCAAGCAAGAAGTGTACGCTAATATCGCCATTACCATACAGTTAGGCAGTTTGAAAGTAAAGAAAAAAAGTAAAAGCTTTTAAAGCGTATATAAAAACTATTCAATGTGCTTATCGAAATACAGATTAAAGATGGCTATCATTAATCTGTATTTCAATACTAATAGTACAGCTGCCAAATAAAAAAGATGTTTTTATTCTTTTTCCCAATCCATGGTGCGTTTTACTGCTTTTTGCCATCCCTTATACAACTTAGATCGATCCTCTTCTGACATGGCTGAGTCAAAACTAGCGTCCAATTGCCATTTTTCTTGAATATCTGATTGCTGCCAAAAGCCAACTGCTAATCCTGCTAAGTAAGCGGCACCTAATGCTGTTGTTTCTATAATACTTGGGCGTTCAACTTTTGTACCTAAAATATCTGCTTGGAATTGCATTAATAAGTTATTAGCGCTTGCGCCACCATCAACTCTTAGCGATTTTAAAGCCATCCCTGCATCTTTTTCCATAGCATCCAACACATCTCTAGTTTGAAAAGCCAAAGATTCCAAAGTTGCTCGAATGACATGATATTTACTCGTTCCTCTGGTCAAGCCAAAAATTGCGCCACGCGCATACATATCCCAATAAGGCGCTCCTAAGCCTGCAAATGCAGGTACTACATAAACCCCATCCGTATCGGGTACCTTCATAGCATAGTACTCCGAATCAGGCGACTCATCAATAATCTTCAAGCCATCTCTTAGCCATTGAACAGCTGCACCTGCAATGAATACACTGCCTTCTAAAGCATAGTGCACTTCCCCATCAATACCCCATGCAATCGTAGTCAAAAGACCAGCATTCGATACCACTCTTTGCGTCCCCGTATTCATCAACATAAAACATCCTGTTCCGTAAGTATTTTTAGCCATTCCTGGTTTATGACACGCCTGACCAAACAATGCAGCTTGCTGATCACCTGCAATACCTGCGATTGGAAGACTTTCGTCAAACACACCTTCTGCCGTATGCCCATAAACTTCACTCGAAGGTTTTACAGTTGGTAAAATACTTGTTGGAATATCTAATAATTGAAGCATTTTCTCATCCCACTTCAACTCACCAATGTTATACATCAGGGTTCTCGAAGCATTAGAATAATCAGTGATATGTGTCGCTCCTCCTGTCAATTTCCAAACCAACCAAGTATCAATCGTTCCAAATAACAAATCTCCATTTATTGCTTTTGCTCTAGCGCCTTCCACATGATCCAATATCCACTTAACCTTCGTCCCCGAAAAATAGGCATCCACTACGAGCCCTGTGGTCTCTTTAATGTATGCTTCATGGCCATCTGCTTTTAGCTGATCGCAAATAGCGGCTGTTCTACGGTCTTGCCAAACAATAGCATTATGGATGGGCTGCCCTGTATTTTTATCCCAAATAACCGTTGTTTCCCGTTGATTAGTAATTCCTATTGCAGCAATTTCAGTAGCATGTACACCTTTCTTTTCCAGCAGTCTCTTGGCTACGTCAATTTGCGTATTCCAAATTTCGATGGCATTATGCTCTACCCAACCTGCTTTAGGATAAATTTGGGTAAATTCTTCCTGCTCTATGCCCTGGATGTGCCCATTTTTATCAAATAAAATGGCACGAGAGCTTGTTGTCCCCTGGTCAAAGGCCAAAATGTAAGACTTTGTCATGATGGATATCTTTATGCTAAGATTTTTTAAGAAATTTAATGGTTAACTAAACATTGGTGCATCTCAAAACATTTCTTTGAGAGTACAATGGTTAGAAAATCCAAAGTACCCAAAAATAAAAGGATTTTTTAAATCTGCATCTCGAATTAAACCTTATATATAACTAATGGAAATCCAACGTATCCCTTTTGAAGAAGTTTCACAGTTTTCTAGCCGTGATATCGCTTATGTTAATCAAGACGAAAACCTAAAGCCATTCTTTAAATATACCGTCCATAAGAATAGTTTCCAGCAAGTATTTGAAGATAAAACAAAGGACGCCACTGATCGAGCATTACTAGTAGATGTTCTCAAAGAACAATATCAAAATTTATCCCTTTCAGATCAAACAAATGCAAATATTGAGCTTTTAAAGTCCGACAAGACTTTCACTATCATTACAGCACACCAACCAAGTCTTTTTACGGGACCATTATACTACATATATAAAATCATTTCTACCATCAAATTGGCAGAAGAACTGAATGCCGCTCATCCAGAGTATAAGGTTGTGCCCATTTTCATTACAGGCGGAGAAGATCATGACTTCGAAGAAATCAATCACCTTCATTTATTTAATAAAACACTGACTTGGGAAAACGACGAGCATGGCGCAGTAGGTGCTATGAGTACGACTTCTTTAAAAACTGTCCTCCACGAATTAGATGAAGTACTCGGCCAATCAGATACGGCCAGAGCTTTATTCTCAAGAATTGAGCGATCCTATACAAAGCACCATCGCTATGCAATGGCTGCTATTGATTTTACAAATGAATTATTCAAAAAGCTAGGCTTAGTCGTATTGGATATGAGTCATCCAAAATTTAAGCAGCGATTTATTCCCATAATCGAAAAAGAAGTGCTAGAACAACCGTCAAAGGCTTTCGTGGAAAAAGCACAGGCAGAATTAGAAGCAGCTGGTTTCAGCGGTCAAGCTTACCCACGAGAGATTAACTTCTTTTACCTTCAAGATCAAGCACGGGAAAGAATTGTTGAAACAGATGGAATTTACGAAGTCTTAAATACAAACTTAAAATTCTCTAAAGAGGAGATGATTGCTGAGATTAATGCGCACCCTGAACGTTTTAGTCCAAATGTGATCATGCGTCCCATTTTCCAAGAGTTTATCATGCCTAATTTAGCCTACATTGGGGGAGGCGGCGAATTAGCTTATTGGCTAGAAAGGAAAGAACAATTTGATTATTATGGATTGAATTTCCCAATGCTGATCAGAAGAAATTCTGTGCTATGGCTCGATAAAGGATCTTCTAAAAAATTAGATAAGTTAGACCTTAAACTGGATGACTTATTAATTGATACAGAAGCACTTCTCAAAAGGTATGTAAGAGAAAATACAGAAAATGAAATCAGCTTAACAGACGAAAAAGAGCAATTAAATGCCATCTTCCAAAATGTGGTGCAAAAGGCGAGCCAAATTGACCAAACCTTAGCCAAAACAGCTAAAGCTGAGGCAACTAAGCAGCTAAAAAGCCTTGAAATATTGGAAAGTAAATTAATGCGTGCCGAAAAACAACGCCATGAAGTAGTCCTTAACCAAATCCGTGGAATAAAAGATAAACTATTCCCAGGCAACGGTCTACAGGAGCGATATGATAATTTTATACCGCTTTATCTAAAGTATGGTGATGATTTCTTTAACATCTTAAAAGAATATCTCAACCCATTAGAAAAAGGCTTAATTGTTGTAAGAGATTCTTAGCGAATTTTCACTAAATTCGCGCAGAGCTCTAAGTTAAAGTCAAATTATCGCCCTATGAAGAAAATATTGGTGGCCAATAGAGGAGAGATTGCGCTACGCGTTATGAAAAGTGCCCGCAAAATGGGTATCCAAACAGTAGCCATTTACTCAGAAGTAGATCGTAATGCACCTCATGTGCGCTATGCCGATGAAAGTGTTTGTGTGGGACCAGCTCCTTCCAATCA
>JAKVCU010000056.1:11153-56995 GCA_022448955.1 Saprospiraceae bacterium | reverse complement strand
ATCCTATCTTCTTGGTGATAAAATTATAGAAGTTGCCCAATCATTACAAGTAGATGGCATCCACCCAGGCTATGGCTTCTTAAGTGAAAATGCAGCTTTTGCGAAAGCAGTGACAGATGCTGGCCTTATTTTTATTGGCCCTCGACCTCATGCCATTGAAGTGATGGGTAGCAAACTGGCTGCTAAAGATGCAGTAAAAGCTTATGATATTCCAATGGTGCCTGGCTTAGATCAAGCAATTACAGATGTAGCTGCTGCTAAAAAAGTAGCTCAAGATATCGGCTTCCCTATCTTAATCAAAGCGTCTGCTGGTGGAGGTGGAAAAGGAATGCGTATTGTAGCGTCAGTTGGTGAATTTGAATCACAAATGGAGAGAGCAGTGAGTGAAGCTGTTTCTGCATTTGGTGATGGATCTGTTTTTATTGAAAAATACGTTGGAAGCCCACGACATATCGAGATCCAAGTCCTAGCGGATCAGTACGGAAATGTAGTTCACCTCTTTGAAAGAGAATGCAGCGTCCAACGTCGTCACCAGAAAGTAGTAGAAGAAGCTCCTTCAATTGTGCTTACGCCAGAAATTCGCGCAGCAATGGGTAAAGATGCCGTGAACGTCGCCAAAGCATGCGATTATGTTGGGGCCGGAACAGTAGAGTTTTTGTTAGACGAAAACAAAAATTACTACTTCCTAGAAATGAATACACGCCTGCAAGTAGAACATCCAGTGACCGAACTGATTACTGGGATCGACTTAGTAGAAGAGCAGATAAAAATCGCAAGAGGGGAAAAACTAAGCTTCTCACAAGACGACCTAACGATCAATGGTCACGCACTAGAGCTAAGGGTTTATGCAGAAGACCCCCTCAACAACTTCCTTCCAAGTATCGGAAATTTAAACCGTTACAAAAGACCTAAGGGTGATTTTATTCGTTTAGATGATGGTTATGATGAAGACATGGATATTCCAATTTACTACGATCCAATGATCGCTAAATTGATTACCTATGGCGAAAATAGGGCAGCTGCCATTAGCAATATGCTAAAAGCCATTGAAGATTATGATATAGAAGGTGTATCAACCACTCTTTCTTTCGGAAAATTCGTCTGCCAACATGAAGCCTTTACTTCAGGCAATTTTGATACTCACTTTGTCAAAAAATACTACACAGCAGAAGAGTTACAAAAAGAAAACCAAGCAGAAGCTAAAATTGCTGCGCAATTAGCTTTAAAAATATACTTAGAACATAAAGGTATTTTAAAAGTACCTCAAGTGGAAGAAAGCAGTTGGAATGAAAGATGACAATGAGATGTCAAATCAATAGAAAAACATATTCATTCTTGAATAAAATACAATTCAATGAATATGAAAATTTCTGATACTTTTTATTTATTACTTACGATCATTGGAGTATTATTCTTATTGAATGGCTTATTCCATGCAGTCATTTATCTAATCGATAGTAAATCATTATTTACTGACTGGAGATTACTAAATTGGGTAACATTAGTCTTTGGTTCTTTACTCTCTTTATATGGCTATACTAGACTTAACAAAATTCAGCTGGCCAATGGTTAAAATCATAATGGTGTAATGACTTAAATTAATCATTACACCATTACTATTATGACCTTAGAAAATAAGAATTCTCTACGGCATCATCGTCTTAAATGAAATAATCTGCACTGGGGTCCCCCACATGAAGATCGACATTCCTTCCTCTACTTCTTTTGCTACTATTTCTACTTCTTTTCCATCGTATTTTAATTGTTCGGGCATACGGACCGGACGCCATTCATTCCCTTTATGGTCAATGATACCATAAAATCCAGTACCCAGATTTTGAAAACTAACTTTTCCTTTAATCTTTATTTTGGCCATTTGTTTTTGCTGAAAGATGATTTATTTTGTGCTATTATCAAGCAATTTTTCGACTGTTGTATTCAAGTTTTCTATTAAGCGAGTTTGCTCTTTGATCGTCTGTTTTAAATCCTTCATTTCCTCTGCAAGATAGGTTTTGATATTTTGTGGAGACGGCAAAAAAGGACTTACCTTAGCACGTACGTACCAAATCTCGCGAATATCACCAATATTTACATGATAACTTTCGTAAAAACTATTATCAGAAATAAGTGCTAGTTGCTTGTCTGTTCTTAAACGATTATTAACCCGCTTTACAACAACGTCGCCTCTCGTCACGATCACATAAACGTAATTGTCTTTGATTGAATTTTCCCAAAGCGTGGGTTCCAAAAAACTACAAACGACTTTATCTCCCTCAAAAAGGGTTGGCTCCATACTATCACCTGCTACATCAAATGAACGATGTGTACCAACCTTATATTTATAATCCGGTAATGTGAAAGTCGGTAAATCTTGAATAAAAGTAGGATCTGTGAGATCATTGGCATAACCTGCTTGAGCAGGAATGGGGACGTGTACGATACGTTCGTCATCTTGCGAATTCGTAACGATAGTCAAAACTCGGAAGCTTTTATGGTCTTCCTCTGTCATAAACATCGGGCCTTCTCCTGTATAGATATAAACAGGATTGATCTTATACAACTCAACTGCTTTTCTCAACAATTCGATGGTTACATCTCTCCTGCCTTTAAGGATTTCGCTTAAACTTTGAGGTAAGTAATCCAATGATAAAGCAAACTGTCGGCTGGAACGCACTCTATTTTCTCCTCTCAGTTTGTCATGGCATTTTATAAATCGCTGAGTAACAATACTATTCATTGGCATAAAGATCTTTAAATCAAGGTATCTAGACAAATTTAACAAAATCGTGGACAAAATCATTCCAGAACAACAATAATTTATACAAAAAAGTGATACTTTCTTCACCCTCTTGGTGATGCCAATAAAAAATACGCTTCAAAAATCAATATTCTGATGTATATTTGAGATATTATTCGGTTTTCACTCCATTTCCATGCTGGAAAAGTTCAAAAATTTTGTCAATAAACAGAGACTGCTGACAGAAGGGCAAAGCTACCTTCTGGCTGTAAGTGGTGGTCTTGATTCTTGTGTGATGACACATTTATTCGCCCAAGCTGAATTTTCATTTGCGATTGCCCACGTCAATTTTCAACTAAGAGGAGCAGATGCAGATGGGGATGAGGACTTTTGTCGAAAACTAGCACAAAGCTATAATGCCCCTTTTCATAGCATACAATTTGATACCAAAGCCATTGCTCAAGAGCAAAAAACATCCATTCAATTAGCAGCAAGAAGTTTACGATACGATTGGTTTGCACAATTGCAGTCACAATACGCTTACACCTGCATAGCAACGGCGCATCATGCCAATGACTCGATTGAAACCTTCTTATACAATTTCACCAAAGGGACCGGCCTAAAAGGCCTATTAGGCATCCCCATTAAAAATGATCATATTATTCGCCCGATGCTTTTTGCTAGTAGAGCAGAAATAGAAACATTTGCGAAAGCAGAAAATCTAAAATGGAGAGAAGATAGCAGTAATGCAGATGATAAGTACCAGCGCAATAAAGTCCGACATCATGTGGTGCCCGTATTAAAAAATATTAATCCAGCTTTAGAAAAAACCAGCCTAAGTACCTTCCAATATTTGCAAGAAGCCCAAAATATCATAGAGTGGGCCGTAAAGGAATGGGAAAAAAAAGTAATGATCAACAAAGGCGGCTCCTCTTATATTGCATTTCAGGATTTATTAGCACTTCCTTTTCTCAATAGCCTTTTGTTTGAATGGTTTAAAAACTATGGCTTCCATTCTGACCAAATTAAGTCCATTACTCAACACTTAAAGCAATTTCCCAATCACCATATAGGAGCAACCTTTTACAGCGAAACCCACTGTATTTTAATTGATCGTAAAAAATTAATCCTAAGTCCAAACAAAAATACGCCCCCAAATGTCTATCAATTAGCAAAAGTTAATCAGCAGTTATCACTCGTAAATGGTACTTTTGCAATGAATTATTTACCACAGGTACCTCATTCATTTCCGCAGACTACATTTTTGGCTTATCTGAATTTAAAGGACAGCGATTTTCCATTGCAATTGCGACACTGGAAGAATGGTGATCTATTTCAGCCTTTAGGCATGAAAGGAAAACATCAAAAGCTGCAAGACTTTTTTACTCATCAAAAAGTAACACGATTGGAGAAAGACCGTATCTGGATATTAGAGACGGCAAAGAAAAAGATTGCCTGGGTGGTGGGTTATCGGATTGATGAGCGATTCAAAATTACGGATAAACAAAATACATGTTATACATTCACATTTAAACCACACTAAATGAAAAGTTTATACACGCTCTTATTTGTGATGCTTTCAGCTAGCATCTTTGCACAAGAAATTGAAGTTCCTCAAACACAACGTTCCCTAATTACTAAAAGAACCGCTACCTGGTGTTCTAATTGTGGTGCTTATGCTTGGGATATGATGGAATCATTTGTAAACAACCACTCTGAAAGAGCCATTGTTTTAAATGCACATCACTCTTCTTCCAGCAATTTTCATACAGCTGTTGCCCAAGAACTGGTAGATAATCTTCAAGAAGCATTTGGTCAGCCTACTTTTTATGTCAATAATGAGAGAATTGGCTCCGGAAATACCAATACCGAAAATACGGTCAATACAAAAGTTATGGCAAATGAAATGTCGTCTCCTATCGCACAAGTTGGTGTTAGAGCAATCTTTAATCCTGGCGACCAAGAAGCAAGCATAGAAACAAGAACTGAGTTCTTCGAAGATACCGAAGGAGAATACTTCCTATCCGTTTGGACCGCTATCAAAAGTACAACTGCTTTTCAGGCCGCTAGAGGTCAAAATGCGCAACACAAGCAGATCTTATGGGAATCTGTAACAACATCCACTTTTGGCGATGAAATTACGAGTGGTAATATTACCAATGGAAGCAGTTTCGAAACATCTAGCACCTACACTTTCGGTAATTATAATGAAACTCAATTGCAAGTTATTGCCATTATCTGGAAAAAAGTAGGCGAAGAATATCAATTCGTCAATGGTAATGTAACCGACGAATTTATTCAACTATCTTCTACACATGAGTTGAGCTCAGAAGTGGCAAAAGTAAGTGTACAACCCAATGTCACTAGCACAAATGCCCAATTATTAATTGATGCAAAAAAAGATCTTGGCCATACAAAAGTACAGTTGTTCCATGCTACAGGACAAGCCGTTGCTCATATCTTTGAAGGGCCGATTTTTAACGGCAAGTATCCATTCAACATCGATCGCAAAGATTTCGCTGCAGGACTCTACTTCATTCACATTCAAAGCGAAAAAGGTTCGCGCGCAGAAAAAATCATCTTCCAATAAAAGACAAAATCTTCAACAAATAGCATCCCATCCTGAACAATTAGGGCGGGATGCTTATTTCTAATTTAAAACGATGCGACTATCCCTCTTTTCTTTCCTCCTATTCTTATTTTCTTCTTCATTTGCTCAAGATACCTTTTCTATTGTAGCTGTTGATCCAGCCACTGGCGAAGTAGGCAGTGCTGGCGCTACTTGCCTAGATACAAACATTGAAGGAGTGAGTGCCATCATCATCAGTGATGTACTGCCGGGAAAAGGAGCCATCCATACCCAATCTTTTTGGAATGCTACCAACCAACAAAGAGCCAGACTACGAATGGAAGAAGGTTTTTCTCCTCAAGCCATCATGGATTATTTGGTAGAAAACGATATTCAAAATAATCCAGCAATTCGACAATATGGTGCCGCCGACTTTGATGATAATGGCCTTCCAAGAGCAGCAGCTTACACAGGTCCCAACTGCTTTGACGCAAAAGATCATCGTGTAGGTGAAAATTATGCTGTTCAAGGAAATATCCTTCTGGATAATTGGATCTTAGATTCCATGGAAGCTCGTTTCTTAAATACAGCAGGCTCTTTAGCAGAAAAATTGATGGCTGCCATGCAAGCTGCGAATGTTCCAGGCGCAGACAGCCGTTGTCTTAACGAGGGGGTATCTTCTCGCTCTGCATTTATCAGAGTAGCACGTCCAGACGATGAAGCAGATAATCTTTTCCTAGACATTAATGTTGGCGCTACACCATTTGGCGTTGAGCCCATTGATGAACTACAATCTCAATTTGATGCTTGGCTGCTAAGCTCTACAAAGGAACCCACCACTACCCTATCTTTGGAAGTTTTCCCCAATCCAGCTGTAGATGAAATTGTCATCCAATGGGATGGCATATCAGAAGTACAAATTCAAATCTTAGACATTAATGGTCAGCTTTGTTTTGTTAAAAATACAATTGAAAGAAAATTCAGACTGAGGAAAAATGACCTTTGTGAAAGTAATATTTTAATCATAAAGATGAGCGACACTCAAGGTCAACTAATTGCTGTTAAGAAATTAATAATAAACTAGTCACCTTATTACAGCTCGTTTGATGGCCATTATTTGATGTAGACTTTATTTTCAATAAAATGATTGTAAAATTTCGTTTAAAGCTTTATTTTAAACAAGCCAATGATTTTGGAGGCTTGTTTAAATAAATGTTATGTCCATAAAGTCTTATTGGAAAAAAAATAAAAACTGGCTGATTATTGCCTTGGTATTGTCAGGGGTGGTCGCTTTAGTTTTCATCCAAGCCCCCAAGACTTATAATCTTCCCAATACCGTCGATTTTAATTATGATATACGTCCAATTTTATCGGATAATTGTTTCACTTGTCACGGACCTGATTCGAGTAGTAGAAAAGCTAATTTGCGCTTAGATATAAGGGAGGCAGCTACTACTCGACTAAAATCTGGGAATATTGCCATTGTACCAAACCGACCAAATAAAAGTTCACTATTAAAAAGAATTGCTAGTGATAATCCCGATTTGCAAATGCCTCCTCCGGAAATAAATAAGCGACTGAGCAATCGAGAAATTGCACTGATCAAAAAATGGATTAAGCAAGGTGCACAATGGGAACCCTATTGGGCATTTATTCCTCCACAAATACCCCAACTCCCTGCTGAAGCTACCCATTCCCCTCCATCAGAAATCATTGATTTCTTTATTCATAAAAAACTAAGGGAAAAACAGCTAGTAGCTGCTCCACAAGCCTCCAAAAATGCATTAATCCGTAGACTATCTTTCCTATTGACAGGTCTACCACCCACTCCAGAAGTTGTACATGCATTTCTCAAAGACACATCAGATAATGCTTACGCAAAAATCGTAGAACAATATTTAGATAGCCCACATTTTGGAGAACGTTGGGCCCGTCATTGGATGGACTTGGTAAGATATGGTGAACACATGGGACATGAATTTGATTTCCCCATTAGTGGTGCATGGCAATACAGGGATTATTTAATTAGAGCATTTAACCAAGACGTTCCTTACCATCAATTAGTTAAAGAGCATCTTGCAGGTGATATGCTCCCCAAACCTAGGGTTCATCCTAAAGAAAACTTTAATGAATCTATCATCGGAACAGCCTACTTATTTTTGGGAGAAGGCAAACACAGTCCAGTAAGTTTGAAAGGGGAAGAATTAGATAGAATCGATAATATGATTGATGTCACTTCCAAAACCTTTCAAGGACTGACCGTGGCATGTGCTCGTTGCCATGACCACAAATTTGATCCCATACTAACAACAGATTATTACGCCATGTATGGTATGTTGGAAAGTACAAGGATTGGGCCACTTCCAGCTAGAATGAACTTAAAGGATAGAAGTATCATCCAAAGATTAGATGCTATAAAACAGGAAGTTAGAACTAAAGTTGGAAATACGCTATTAAACGGTTTAGAAAAGCAGTCCAATACCAATATGGCGGCACAGAAGCGATTTATACGCTCTATCTCGAGTAAGCAATTCGCAAAAGATAGCTCAAGTTTTGAAGTAATTGGAGATTTCCGAAATGGAAGTTGGGAAGGTTGGTATACTGATGGCTGGGCATTTGGACAAGCTCCCATAAAAAGCCAACTTATTTTTGACACGCTCTCCTACCGAGCTAAATATCTTGAAGGTGGTTATGCATCTAGCCAAAATTATGGCACTGGAATACAAGGTGCCTTACATTCTCCCTACTTTATTATCAAGGATGATTCTATTGCCATTAAAGCAAGAGGAAATGGAGGTTCGATCCGCATCATTGTTGATAATTTTCAAATTATTCAATACCCTCTTTGGGGCGGACTTGAAAAAGTGGTCAATCACTCAGATTGGAAAACCTATGTCTTTGATGTTTCAAATGTAAAAGGGAGTAAGGCTTATATTGTTTTTCGTCCTGGTCACTATGTGAATCATCAATACCAGTTGTCACCAGAGCATTATATGGATGTACAGTATGCCATTGCTTATGATAGTACCTTTACTAGACCTCGACATCATTCGGAAACACGATTAGCCGAAATCTCTAAGAGTGGTCAAAAAGAACTCATTGAAGAATGGATGAATGGAAAAATTTCTTCTCATCAACTTGGTCATTTAAATACTTTATTAAAGGAAGAAAATAGCAAAAATAACAAGATTACTTTTCCAAAATTAATGGCAGAATATGATAGCCTAGCTGCTCAACTTCATGATCCTTCTCATTTCTTAGGTGCAGTAGAAGGCGATGCTGTTTACAGTTCCGTGTTTATTCGAGGCGATAAAGATCATCTTAGTGATGAGAAAGTGCCGCACCAATTTTTGAGTGCCATTGAAAAAAACAATGCTTCTTTTACTCAAAAAGGAAGTGGTAGATTGGCTTGGGCAAAAGCAGTAATTGCCCCCGATAACCCCTTGACAAGCAGAGTAATGGTCAATCGTATTTGGCATCACCTATTTGGTCGAGGCATTGTAGAAACTGTAGACAACTTTGGCTTACAAGGGAAATTGCCTACTCATCCCGATCTACTCGATTATCTTAGTCTTTATTTCATAGAAGAAGGCTGGTCTATAAAAAATCTTATTCGACAAATTGTTTTGAGTGAAAGCTTTAAACGCAGTACAGCAGCTTTACCTGATAATATACTGACCGATCCTGATAATACCTTCCTCCATCATTTTCCAATAAGGCGCTTAGAAGCAGAGGCCATACGAGATGCTATGCTCAGCGTTTCAGGAACATTAAATCCAAATATGTATGGAAAACCGGTGGAAATCCATTTAACAGAGTTCATGACGGGCAGAGGACGACCTTACACATCTGGTCCACTAGATGGAGACGGTCGAAGAAGTATTTATACCACGATTCGAAGAAACTTTTTATCCCCCATGATGTCCGTATTTGATGCGCCAATGCCTTTTTCCACCTTTGGTAAAAGAAATACTACCAATGTTCCTGCACAATCCTTAACCCTCATGAATGATCCATTTGTATATGATCAGGCCTGTAATTGGGCGATGAGTATCGTGGCGGAACCGAATAGCTCATTTACCGAAAGGGTACAAAAAATTTATCAGCGTGCCTTTTCTAGAAAGGCGAGTTCTGAAGAGATGCAAGCTGCCCAACAAATCTTAAATGATTTAGCGGTAAAGCACCACAGCACTTACGAAGCCCTCAAGGATAATCCACTGATATGGACCGATTATTGTCATGCTATTTTTAACTTGAAGGAATTTATTTATCTGCTATAAACGATTCAAATGAATACAAAAAGGCCATTTAAAAATCGAATGAGTAGACGCGAGATGCTGGCCCTGAGCAAAAATGGCTTTGGGGGACTTGCTCTTTTAGGACTTCTTGGCGGCTGTAATTTCAATAGCCAGGAAAACAACATATGGCACAATACATTTAGCGATAAGCTACCCCACTATATTCCAAAAGCAAAAAGTATTATCTTTTTATATATGGATGGTGGTATTTCACAAGTGGACTCCTTTGACCCTAAACCTCGATTAGCGAAAGAAAATGGCCAAAACCCCTATGATAAATTCAAAGTAGATGCCACTCAGTTTAATGATATTGGCCAAATTTTAAAAAGCCCTTGGGAATTCAAACAGCATGGTGAATCCGGCATGTGGATGAGCTCACTTTTCCCACATTTATCGAGCTGTGTAGATGATATCGCTATGATCAATTCCATGGTATCTGATTTTCCAGAACATACCAATGCCAATTACTTTTTACATACTGGTCACGGTCTGCAAGGACGCCCAAGTATGGGTGCTTGGGTTACCTATGGACTGGGAAATGAAAACGAAAATCTGCCAGCTTATGTCGTTTTGGATGGTGGATTAACGCCACCAGGAGGACTCGATAATTTTAAGAATGGTTTTCTACCTGCAAGCTATCAAGCTTCGATCTTACAAGCCAAAGAAATCCCTTTAGCCAATATTGTACCACAAGAAAATAAACTTATTCAGCAGACTAAGCTGGATTATATGCAAAAAATGGATCAAAGTCTGATCGGAAAGCTAGGACATGCCGATCAAATAGCATCTTCTATTAGAAATTACGAGCTGGCTTTTCGAATGCAGGCTTCCATACCTGAATTAGGCGATTTGAGTGGCGAAACTAAAGCTACCCAAAAACTATATGGATTAGATAATGATGACGAGCATTGTAGAAACTACGCTGCGCAGTGCTTACTTGCTCGACGATTAGTTGAACGAGGAGTGCGCTTCATAGAGCTTACCATGCCCAATACTGGACATGATCGTTGGGATCAGCATAGCAATCTCAAAAAAGGACATGAAGATAATGCGCATGCTGTAGATCAACCTATTGCAGGATTGATAAAAGACCTTAAAGCAAGGGGCTTGTTCGAAAGCACATTAATTGTTTTTGCTGGAGAGTTCGGACGTACCCCTTTTTCACAAGCTAATAATGGAAGAGACCACAATCCTTCCGCTTTTAGTATTTGGCTAGCAGGTGCCGGAATTAAAGGAGGAACCGTTTATGGAAAAACGGATGAGTATGGTTACAGAGTCATTGAAAATAAAACAACGATTCATGATCTTCATGCGACTATGCTGCATTTAATGGGTATGGATCATCTTCAATTGACCTATCGTTTTAGCGGAAGAGATATTCGCTTAACAGATGTGCATGGTCATGTAATTCACGATATTCTGACTTAAAATGATGTTCATTCTAGATTCAAATATTGGATTATTTTTTGGGCGTTTTCATGCTATGATGGTGCATCTACCCATTGGTTTTTTGCTATTGGGTGGTATTTTCTATTTCTTGGAAAACAAACAACAAAAAGGCTCCTTTCAAAAAGTTTTACCCTATATTTTCTTTTTAGCATCGGTTAGCTCTTTCATAGCAGTTGTACTCGGCTCCTTATTGGCAAATGAAGGTGGATACCCAGATAGCACATTATTTTGGCATCGATGGCTAGGTATAGGGACGGCTCTACTTACCACTATTCTTTGGCTCCGTTTATCCGGGAGGATAAGCATCCATAAAAACACAACCCAATGGGGGGTCATTGTAATGCTTCTACTCGTCACTACAACCGGTCATTTGGGAGGTACGCTGACTCATGGGGCTTCTTATCTTTTGGATTATGCACCCTCATTTGTCCAAGATGTTTTTGGCAACACATCTACCAGCTCTTTTGACGAATATCCAAAAGATCCTGATTCCATCTTAATTTATAAGCATCTGATCCAACCCGTATTTCATCAGAAATGTATCAGCTGTCATAATGCGCAAGTAACAAAAGGAGGACTTGCTTTAGATTCAAAAGCCGGATTATTAGCTGGTGGCGCTCATGGTGACCTACTTAAAAGAAAATCAAACCACAAGATTGAATTATTACATAGAGTAAGCTTGCCAAAGGAGGATCGGAAGTTTATGCCTCCCAAAGGTAGCCCTATGACCTTCCATGAAATCAGGTTATTAGAGTATTGGATTGAGGATGGATATTCTTTTAAGCAAGCCATTACGGATGAAAATATTCCTCCAGCTATCAAAAATTTAATTCAACAAACCTATGGATTAAGTGACCAAAAAAAATCTTTTGTCGAACTGAATAGTGTACCTCCAGCTCATCCAAAAGATATAAAAGCACTTCAAGCACAAGGTTTTTTCATTCGTGCTTTATCCCAAAAAAGTAATTTCCTGCAAGTCCACTATCGCGATAGCATGAGTTGCGAAAAACTTCAATTACTACTCAAATTGAAAGATCAAATTAGTTGGTTGGACCTAAGCAAGACTGCCTTACCCAATGAATGTATGGAATTACTCGGCCAGTTACCACATCTCACCAAACTAAACCTATCACAAAATGCGATTGAGAATACGAGTTTGCAGCATTTAATCGCATCAAGCAAATTGGAATCCTTAAATCTTCACCACACCACAGTCGGTGATGAAGGTTTGCCATACCTCAAAAAATTACCCTCTCTTAGACATCTGTATTTATGGGAAACTGATATTAGTCCAGATGGAGTCCGTCAAATATATGAAAAATACCCCCACTTAAATCTTAATATTGGACCTCATTAGGCTCGGAGAGCGTAAAAACAAATACTATAGCTTCCTCTAATTCATGTTTGTGGAAATATTGGGTGGGCATTTTTTGAATGAATGATTGCCAAAATTTTAGTGCCTTGATATTATTCCTTAGACATCCAACTTCCCATTTCACTTTCGTGAAATGCTGAAATAAACGCAAAAGTGTTTGTTTCCCGATACCTTGATTTCTAAACTCCGCTTGGATATAAAACTCTGCAATGGAATGATCGGCCTTAAACGCTTGGTCTATCACATAATTATGGACCATAATAAAACCAATGTTTTGGGCATTATAACTGATCCAAAATGCTTTTCGATTCTCTTCTTCCCAATAGAGCGATAGATAAGGATAATCGGTATCTTCCAACCCCAACTCTTGCAGATAAACCATAACAACCTCCAAGAGTTGGGGGGCTTCTTGCTCTTCTATTTCAATTAATTGTACTTCCTGCAAAATCACTTATTCTTTAACGAACTTGTAAGTTCCCATGAAATTATTTCCATCAAAAATGGATAGGAAATAGGCACCGGTAGGCAAAGCAGAAACGTTCAAGCTAGAACGATCAAGGGATAATCTTTCATCCATCATTACAGCACCATCTAAAGCGGTAACTTTCACTTGATAATTGCTAGGACTTCCCTCCCACTCTATCTGGATTTTATCCCTTGCTGGATTAGGAAAAATGCTGATTTCATCTTGATCTCCCAGTTTTGTTGTATTCGTTAGTTGTTGATCTTCATACACTCTTACCCAGTCTACTTCCACAGTATGTGGATATAAACTATCATCTGGGGTACCTCCCCAAGCGCCACCCACAGCATGATTAAGAATGATCCAAAAAGGTTGATCAAATGGCCACTCTTCTACTGTACTTCCAATGTCGCCCTTCTTTACACTAAAATAGGTATTGCCATCTACATTAAAAATGAGTTCATTTTCATTCCAAACTACTCCATAAGTATGAAAATCAGTATCATAATCATTAATTTGATACGTACCTGTAATCTGTGTACCAATTGTGTGATTATAAGCTTGGGTATGGATAGCAGCTCCTAGGTTATCAAAATCTTGGCCGTGTTCCATGATATCAATTTCCCCACATCGTGGCCATCCTTCTACAAACAAATTTTCTCCTAGCATCCAGAAAGCAGGCCAGGTTCCTTTTCCCCTAGGCAACTTCATTCTTGCTTCTATTTTGCCATATTGAAAGACAATCTTCCCTTGTGTTTCAATTTTGCCTGAAGTGTATTCTCTGGTAACTGGTTCATCCATATAAGGTCCTTGCCCCGTATAGGTTTCTTTCCTTGCTATCAGCTTAAGCGTTCCATCCGAAACAACAATATTCTCCTCTCTTGGCGTATAAAATTGTAATTCGTTATTATGCGGATTTCCATCAAAGAACTTTTTCCAATAGGTCTCATCTACGTCATTTCCATTAAATTCATCTGCCCAAACGAGCACCCAATTCGGCACATAAACCGTTTCCTGCGTCAACGTGAAATAATCTAGGTTACATACCCCTTGTGTTCCTTTTGCGATCAAATAAATATCATGCATACCTTCTATCTCTTCGATAGCGATACTTTGATCTTGGTAATCAAACCAACTTGGTGTAGCGGTTGGCTCTAGTGTGCCGATCAGCTGCCCATTCAATCCATCGATTCGGACTTCTACCGTTCCTCCAAAACTGGCTTTCGCCAAACGAAAGGCAATGCTTTTAAAATCATGGTCGAAATCGATATTGGTATAGCTTAGCCAATCACCATTGTCAAAATAACCAATGGTGGTGCCACTATTTTCGAATTCAATACCTGACATTTGATCAAAATCTTCTGCCTGAATGGTCATAGGGTTTGCGTAAAGCAGCTGGCTAAAAGCCAAAAGAAGTAAAAACAAGGTGAACTTTTGCATGACTATGAAAAATCTTAGTTAGTTTAGATTTTAAAATAATTAACCTTAAATTAAAACAACTCTCTTTAAAAATACAGTAAGAGCGTTTAAATTTGAAAACTAAATTCACAAAACTTTTTCTTATGATTAAAACTTTACAATCTTCCAGTTTAGTAATTGCCTTATTATTCAGTGTTGCTGTACAAGCACAGGATATTCTTTTTGAAGAATTATTCGATGATTCTACCCTAGGCCAATTCACGCCTTATAGCGTGATTGGTGATGGAGAAAACTGGCAAGCTCGTGACTTCGCCGATAAGTTCTTTGCTCAAATGAATGGCTTCAACGGTGGTATCCAAGAAAATGAAGATTGGTTAATCTCTCCAGCTTTGGATATGGATCTTTACGAAGATGAGGTCTTAACTTTTGAAAATGCATCTAACTTCGACGGTCTTGACCTAGAAGTATTAGTTTCTACAGACTATGATGGCACAAGTGATCCTAATGATGCAACTTGGTCCGATTTGAGTGCTGATGTTACCTGGTCTCCAGGGGGATTTGAATATGTTCTTTCTGGTGACTTAGATTTATCTTCTTTTGAAGGTACGGGCTACTTTGCTTTCAAATATACTTCTAGCCCAAGTATTGGTGGTAAATTATGGCAGGTGGATAGCGTTGTTGTTCGTGCAACAATGTTAAGCACCAACACAAACGAACTTGAAAATCCAGCTGCGATCACAACACCAATAGTAAGAAATGGTCAGTTAGAATTTACAGTAGTTAATACTGCTTTAGATTTAGCTTTTGAAGTTTGTACGATCGAAGGTCGTCAAATTCAAAAAGTGAACAGAACGAATACAGCAGGCGATGTAAGCATTCCTGTAGCTGATTTGCCGAAAGGCATGTACATCCTCGTAGCAAGAGGTGAAAACTTTGTAAAAGGATACCAGTTTATACGATAATCGTGTAATAGTTAGACCGTTATGTGAAGTTTGAAGCTTTACATAACGGTCACTTTACTTTATTTTTATGTACAATATCCCAATTGATTTACGTCCATACCGCTCCTTACTCAAAGGAAAAATTGTCCAGGATAAAGAGGATCCACAAAAACAAAAGAAATATGTTTTTGGTCACATTCGTGAAAAATGGCTCGTTTACCAACCCGAGGAACTCGTCCGTCAACTGCTTATCCACTACCTCATTGAAACACTAGACTACAACAAAAATCGTATCCAAGTCGAACGCCAATTTATGGTCAACAAAAGGCGAAAACGCCTTGATATCCTCGTTTTTGATGAAGATGCACAACCCTTCCTCCTCATCGAGTGCAAAGCACCCGATGTACCCATCAATGAATTGGCCATGCGCCAAATAGGTATCTACAATCTAGAGCTTAAAATTCCCTATCTATTGGTCACCAATGGTCAAACCTCCTATTGCTGTAAAATAGATTTTGAAAACGAAGACAAAGAATACCTTCAAGCCATCCCCAAACCGCCATCCTCTCACTAAACCATTTTCCTTGTTTATTGTCGTAAGGAAAGAATGCTTTTCTTCATAGATTATTAGGATTATTCGTAATTTGCAGCCACCAAGTTATAATGAAGAAAAGGCTAGCCGATTTATCCTTTTCAGCATCAAACTGATTTTACCAAATTAAGCAAATTAGTGTGACAGCATAAGTTCACACCCCTAACCAACATAACGCTTATGAAAAAGGAGAAAATCCTGATTATTGGCGCCAATGGACAAATTGGCTCGGTCCTCACTGATGTACTAAAGTTACAATACGGCTCCGATCATGTGATCCCTTCTGACATTCGAGTGCCTGAAAAAAAAGACCAGCTTTTTGAACGATTAGATGTACTCGATAAAAATCAACTGGCTACATTAGTCAATAAACATAATATTACCCAAATTTATCACCTTGCTGCTATTCTTTCTGCCAAAGGAGAACTCCACCCACAATGGGCTTGGGATGTCAACATGAATAGCTTATTCAATGTACTCGAATTGGCAAAAGAGAAAAGTATCCAACTCTTTTTCCCTAGTTCTATCGCAGTATTTGGAAAAGAAGCACCCAAAAATCAAACGCCTCAGTATGCGCCATTGACTCCCACTACGGTATATGGCATCAGCAAAGTAGCAGGAGAAAATTGGTGCCAATATTACCACGATAAATATGGCGTTGATGTTCGATCAATAAGATATCCAGGTATTATCGGTTATCAATCGCTGCCAGGTGGAGGGACAACAGATTATGCGGTAGAAATCTATCATGCAGCCGTAAAAGGCGAAGCCTACACTTCCTTCCTTTCGGAAAATACTACCCTACCCATGATTTATATGGATGATGCTATTAAAGCCACTATCGCCATCATGGAAGCTCCGCAGGAGCAAATCAAAATCAGAACCAGTTATAATCTTTCAGGTATGAGCTTCAGTCCGATAGAGATTGCGCAATCTATCCAGCAACACTATCCCGACTTCAAAGTGAGTTATGCGCCAGATTTCAGAGAAGCAATCGCACAATCTTGGCCTTCTAGCATAGACGATAGCGCTGCCAGAGCAGACTGGGGCTGGAAGGCAAGTGTTGACCTCAATATGATGACTTCAGATATGATAAAAAACCTAAAAATGAAATATCTATCAACTGTCTCAGCATAAGCGGCTAGTCAAAATTGCTTGTATAATAGAATTCGGCAGGCAGGTTCTAGCCTAACTACTTAAATTAGTTCTAGAATTTGTTTGTCAACTATCAATTAATTGCTGCTTCGCCAAACGGTCTGCCCAAACTGGAAAAATAACATTCTAAAAATAAATATATGTTCAATAAAGTAGAACCCAATTTACAAGCAGAATTGAATGACATCAAGGATGCTGGATTATACAAAGAGGAACGCATTATCACCACGCCACAGTCGGCCGAAATCAAGACGACAACAGGTATGGAAGTACTCAACTTTTGTGCCAATAACTACCTTGGCTTATCCTCCCACCCTGCTGTCATCGAAGCGGCCAAAGCCGCGATTGACTCGCATGGTTTTGGCATGTCATCGGTACGTTTCATCTGTGGCACACAGGATATCCATAAAGAACTGGAAGAAAAAATTGCGGCATTTGTAGGTACAGAGGATGCGATCTTGTACGCCGCGGCCTTCGATGCCAATGGTGGTTTATTTGAGCCCTTATTGACCAAAGAGGATGCCATCATTTCTGATGCCTTAAACCATGCTTCCATCATCGATGGTATTCGTTTGTGTAAGGCGGCTCGTTATCGTTATAAGACAAACGATATGGCCGACCTAGAGGAAAAGCTGAAAGAGGCGCAGGGCGCTCGCCGTCGTATGATTGCTACAGATGGTGTTTTCTCTATGGATGGTACAATCGCTCAATTAGATAAAATCTGTGATCTAGCTGATAAATACGATGCTATGGTGATGGTAGATGATTGCCATTCGACTGGTTTTGTTGGAAAAACGGGCCGTGGTACGGCAGAGCATTGTGGCGTATTGGGCCGTGTAGATATCATCACCGGTACCTTCGGAAAAGCCATGGGTGGCGCATCCGGTGGATTTACGGCGGCTCGTAAAGAGATAGTCGATATGCTGCGTCAGCGTTCTCGTCCATACTTATTCTCGAATACCTTGGCGCCGAGCATCGTTGGTGCATCTATCAAAGTGATAGACTTACTCAACGCATCTACGGCATTAAGAGACAAACTAGAAGATAATACCAAATACTTCCGCTCTGCAATGACTGCTGCTGGATTTGATATCATTCCGGGTGAGCATGCCATCGTGCCCATCATGTTGTATGATGCCAAGCTTTCGCAAACCTTCGCTAATCGCTTGTTAGAAGAAGGCATTTATGTGATTGGCTTCTTCTACCCTGTTGTTCCAAAGGAACTAGCACGTATCCGCGTACAAATCTCTGCTGGGCACGAACGTGCACACTTGGAGAAGGCAGTAGCGGCCTTTACGAAAGTGGGGAAAGAATTGGGGGTATTGAAGTAGTTTTTTAGGACGTAGAGAAATTGGAGGTGTAGAGATCGTAGAGGATTTCTCTCTATACGCTAGCACCTCCATTAGCTCTACGTCCACTTCTCCTTAGCCAAGTATAAAGATAAGAATCCGACGGTAGCAAGCACCCCTAACTTCGTATCCATCTTTTAGCAAAATTCTCGTATTTTTGTAAAAAGCATTTTATGGAAATAACTTCTTTATCACAGCTAGACTTGAACAAGACTTATACGTATTCTGATTATTTAAATTGGAAACTAAAAGAAAGAGTAGAGCTGATTAAAGGAAAGATTTTCAAAATGAGTCCTGCCCCTAGTGCGGAACACCAACGTATCGCCACAAAGATGACGGGTCTTTTCTGGAGTCACTTTGAAGGTTCTACTTATCAGGTTTTCGCTGCTCCATTTGATGTACGATTAGATGTTGCCTCAAAAGGGAAAAACTTTACCGTTGTCCAACCAGATTTAACGATTGTTTGTGATCCTGAAAAAATAGATACTAAAGGATGTAAAGGTTCCCCTGACTTGGTAATAGAAATTTTATCTCCCGGAAATACTCAAAAAGAGATGAAAGATAAATTTGAGGTATACGAAGAGGCTGGAATAAAAGAGTATTGGCTCGTAGAGCCTAATGATAAAGCAGTTTTTGTATTTGTTTTAAATGATCAGGGTACCTATCTGGGTCTTCGCCCAAAAACTGTTGATGAAACGATTTCTTCTTCTATTTTTCCTGAGTTAACTATAGACTTAAAACGTGTTTTTTAATTTCTATATCGTAGGACGTAGAGTTATTGGAGATGCAGCGTTTTTCTCTGCGTATGCTGCCCCTCTATTAGCTCTACGTCCCCCACAAAAAATTGATTCTTTCCAATAGGATACTTACTTTTGCTCCCCATGACAGCAAAGAAAATCTTAATCGAATTACATTACCTGCCCTGTGTACAGTTCTTTAGCAAATTATATGCATTTGAAGAAGTCATCATTGAGCAGCATGAAAATTACCTAAAAGGTAGCTATCGCAATCGCGCACATATTGCTGGAGCAAATGGTTTGCTTCGGCTTTCTATACCTTTGATGAAAGGCAAAAACGAACAACAAGGTATTCAAGCTGTACAAATTGCACATCATGAAAATTGGGCACAACAACACTGGGCAAGTATTCAATCTGCTTATGGCAATGCACCATTCTTTGAATATTATGCAGATGCTTTTGAATCCATTTTCAAAACAGTACCCACTACCCTTTTTGCATTTAACCAAGCCCTTTTAGAAACGACCCTCTCTTTTCTAGAGTTTCCTGCCAAACTCGAATGGTCTACACATTTCACGAAAGTGACCGATGAAAAGGAATGTTTAGATTTCCGAAACGGAATTTTTCCCAAAAAACATCGACAAAAGGAAGATCCATCATTTGAACCAAAACCTTACTTACAGGTTTTCTCTGATAAAAATGGGTTTATTCCTAATTTGAGTATCTTAGACTTACTATTTTGTCATGGACCACAAAGTAGCCTGATATTAGAAGATTGTGTTAAATCATAACGAAAGGTGGAAACAAAACTGATCAACCAAAATATACAGATCTATCGCGCACAGATAGACGAAATCATTAAAGATTTGCATGAAATGACCATCCAAATTGGTCATCAAGCATTAGCTAAAACAGTAAGTGATCTTCGCAATCGCATCCACGAACCCTTCATGTTTGTGATCGTTGGAGAAGTGAAAGCTGGGAAAAGTAGTTTTATTAATGCCCTCTTAGCCACGGGAAAAGAAATTACAAAGGCTGCTCCGCAGCCTATGACCGATACGATACAACAAATCATCTATGGCGAAAAGGAGGAAATACTTAGCATTAATCCTTACCTCAAAAAGATTCTTCAACCCGTAGATATTCTTAAAGAAATTGCGATTGTTGATACGCCAGGTACGAATACGATTATCGATCATCATCAGGAAATTACGGAGAGTTTTATTCCTGCTTCGGATTTGATTGTTTTTGTGTTTGAAGCTAAAAATCCATACCGACAATCGGCTTGGGAATTTTTTGATTATATCCATGCAGACTGGCGTAAAAAAATCATTTTTGTATTACAACAAAAAGATTTAATGCCCGCCGATGATTTAAAAGTTAATATTCAAGGAGTCGTTGATTATGCGGAGAAAAAGGGTATTTCGGCTCCTCAAGTCTTTGCGGTATCTGCCAAACAAGAGCAAGAAGGAGCAAGTGCAGAAAGTGGTTTTACGGAAGTAAGAACATACATCGCTGATCACATTACAGGTGGTAAAGCGCCCATCTTAAAGCTCAAGAACAACGTCCAGACTTCCTTGAACATCAGTGATCGGATTCGCAAAGGGATAGCGCTCAGGAATCAGCAGTTCCAAGCGGATGTAGCATTCCGGGAAGACATTACTCTTAGCCTCAACCATCAAGAAAGTCAGTCTTTCAAACAGGTGGATTTATTGAATGAAAATATCGTGAATGCCTACGATAAAATCACCCAAAAGAAAGCAGCAGAATTAAAAAGTGGCTTATCATTCCTTAGTTTAGTTCGTAGAACAGTTTCCGGTATTTTTAGCAAAAAAACATCCATCAAAGAATGGCTAGAAAACCTTGCTAAAGAGTTGGAAAATGACCTCAATACCGAACTTAAGACTAAATTGGATAAGGGCGTTGTAGATTTGGCAGATAGTATCCAACAGATGGCCAAATTGATTGATCTAAAAATCAGGAATAGCAAAACGGTATTGAGCAATGATTATGATATTTTCAGCAATATTGCTGAAAAGCGCAGTAATATTTTGAAGGATTTGCAGGAGGCTTTCGCCAAATTTATGAGCAAATCGGACAACTTCACCGATGCAGAGCTGTTTCCAGATAAAAAAGGTATATCGCCTAATTTAGCTACAGGTAGTGGTATTGCAGGCATCAGCATCATCTTGGCAATGGTCGTACAAAATAGTATTTTCGACGTAACTATGGGGGTATTAACTACTATTGGTATTCTTTTCGCAGGTATTTCAACGAGTGCTAAAAGGCGGAAAATTGTGGATGGATTTCAAAATGAAATTTCATCTGGAAGAGATAAATTAAAAGCCGAAATCGACGAAAAATTAAAGACCTACATTCAAAACCTGAAAGAAAGAATTGATCATAACTTTCATGGTTTTGACCAAATGTTAGAAAAAGAAGAAGCACAAATCCAAACACTAGAAAACCAATTTAACGATATCGAAAATCGTCTTCAAACATTGGAACAAACTTTGGAGAGTTAGCATTGCAGAAGAAAATACAATAAATAGAATTGAATGCTAAAGAAAATCCTATGGGGTGTACTCATTATTGGTGTAGTAGGAGCTGTTTTTGCTTATCAGAAATACACATTAATAATGGCTCCAAATGTCCCTCAACAATTGGATAATGATATTATCCATATTCCAACAAACTCCTCTTTTAAAGATGTAGTGGAAATCCTCCATACCAATAACCAAATCATAGATACAGTTTCTTTTCGAGAAGTTTCAGAAATGATGAGCTACAAAAAAAGTAGCATGCGTTCAGGTCGATATAAAATTACTCCAGGTTGGAGCAATCGTTCTTTGATTGGCCATCTGCGAGCTGGAAAGCAGGAACCAGTCAAGTTAGTTTTCAATTATGGGTGGTTGGTAGAAGATGTTGCTGGAAAAGCCGCGCATTTTATCGAAGCCGATTCCACTGATTTAATCCACCTATTTAAAAATGAATCATTTATAAGAAAGCATGGATATACTGCAGAAACCTTAATGAGCCTATTCATTCCAAATACTTATGAAGTTTATTGGAATACAAATGCAAAAGCATTTTTTAAAAGAATGCTTAAAGAGCACAATAGATTTTGGAATACAAATGATAGACTTTCAAAAGCCAAAAAACTAGGATTAACTCCTGAAGAGGTATACACCCTTGCATCGATTGTAGAAAGAGAAATATCAAAAAATGCGGAGAAGAAACGCGTAGCAGGATTATACCTCAATCGACTTAAAATAGGTATGAAATTAGATGCAGATCCTACCGCCAAATTTGCAACTAGAGATTTTAAAGCAAAAAGGATTTTATATAAGCATATTCGTTTCGAATCTCCTTACAATACTTATTTGCATAAAGGGCTTCCTCCTGGCCCTATAAGCATGGCATCTATCACGAGTATTGATGCGGTCTTAGATTCCGAAGATCATAACTACTACTACATGTGTGTAGATCCTGAGAATCCGGGATATCATCTATTTGCAGAATCTATAAACGAGCACAATAGAAATGCTAGAAGATATCACCGCTGGTTAGACCGTATGGAGAAGAAGAAATGATGTTTTTTACGATGCCCAGCGATCGGTACTCACTAACGCCTTTGGATAATCATCGCCAATCATGAAATGCAAGTCTTCTTGTTCTTTATAACTTAATTGATCTGGCTGGTGAATATATTGCGCAGGCAGCATAGATAATTCTGGCAACCAATATTTGACATATTCTCCATTTGGATCAAAACGCTTGGCTTGGGAGATGATATTCAAATTTTGATATTCTTTTGGATCAGAGCCCACACCAGCGGCGTAGCCCCAGTTACAATAATTGCTGCACACGTCATAATCGATCAATTGCGACTCAAAATAATCTGCCCCCATCACCCAATTTAGTCCAAGATCATTAATCAGGAAGGAAGAAACATTTTGACGACCTCTGTTAGACATATAGCCTGTGTGCTTTAGCTCACGCATGTGTGCGTCAATAAAGGGAACACCTGTTTCTCCATTTACCCATTGCATAAAAAGTTCTTGATTTTCTTCCCACTCTTTGTTTTCTGTGTCTCTAATACCACTTTCGTAGAAAATCTTACTCCCGTGTTTTTTACCCATCAAACGATAAAAATCACGCTGCATCAACTCTAAGAAAAAGCAGGTAATGGATTTGTTTTTTCGTGTACCATATTGTTCATCAAACCTTTTTAGCTCGTGGTAAATCATTTTTGGCGATAAACAACCTAATGCCAGCCATGGGGAAAGCTTAGAGGAGTAGTCGGCTCCAAGCATTTCGTTTCTGGAATCTTTATGATTTAAGACTGATTGAGATTCCCACAAATAATCATTCAGACGCTGAAGGCCCTTCGTTTCACCTCCCTCAAAAATATTGAAATCTCTTTTGTCTACTGGTGAAGAAAGCATACCAAAGTCTTCCAGACTAGGAATATCACCAGATGACAGGGCTACTGCGGTTGGTGGAATACGCTCAGGTATTGGAAGAGGCTGCCTAACTGGAACATAACGCTCCACTTCTTTTTTAAACAAAGTAAAAGAATCAGGCGTATGAGTAATAGGAAATGGTAGATCAGCTGTGTAGTAGAGCAACTTTCCTCTGGAGTAACGTAACTCCTGCCCTATGGACCACAATTTTTGTTCAAGCGAATCTTGCACTTTCAACTCTTCATCCATTCGCTCTCGATTACAAAAAATCCAACTGGATTTAACTCTTCGAGCAATATTAAATAGTTCTTCTTCTGGCTGGCCAACCCGGACATAAAGATCGCTACCTAGTTTTCTTAAGTTAGCTCGCAAGTCCTTTACACTTTCGATGATAAACTGGGCTCTGTGGCTTCCGATTTTTGGAAACCCAAAGCGTGTTGTTCCCTTAAATTTTCTTTCGTCAAACACATAAACCGGAATAACTTCTTCCGCACTATTTAGTGCTTCAGAAAGGGCCTCGTTGTCATGCAACCTTAAATCTAAGCGGAACCAAACTATGGCTGTCCGTTTGTGCATATACGTTACTATTAGATCAACTAAATTAGAACAAAATACAAAGCTTTCAATATTTTTTGAAAGATAACAAAAATAAAAGATTCTTGTTGTTAGAGAATTGTCATTTTGAGGGAACTTTTTGACTTTTTTTGCAGTTTTAAAGGAGAAAAAAATACATGCACTATGAAAGCTTTAGAGAGAGAATGTAAATTCAAAGCTTCCAGAAGCTCAGGGTCTGGAGGACAGCATGTGAACAAAGTATCCACTAGAGTCGAGTTATTTTTTGATATAAGTAATTCCAAATTATTAAGTCTAGAGGAGAAAGCAAAAATTAGAAAACACCTAAAAAATCGTATCAATAAAGAAGATATATTGGTGATCAGCTCACAGGATACTCGTTCACAGGCTTTAAACAAAAACAAAGTATATAAGAAGTTTGAAAAACTCATTCATGCTGCACTAAAACCGCAGACAAAGCGTAAAGAACTGAAACCGCTGAGCGCCAATCCTAAAAAGCGATTAGCATTTAAGCGAAAACATTCAGAAAAAAAAGAAGCGCGAAAAAAGGTCATCCTACCAGATGGCCTTTAAATTTAGGATAGCATTCACAACTAGGTTCATGTTTAAATTTTCTACTGCCTGAAAACTAGAGCTTTGAGAAGTATGGCGTCCGATTGGACCAGTTATTTAGCTCGCTAAAGGCCTTCACGAAGCCTTAGCCAAAACCCTACCTCTGCCGGCAGGCAGGCTCAAATCGTTGATTGTCCGTTTGAAAAAAATTTAAACACACCTAAATTGGGATTGTATGCCTTCTCAAAATCCTTCCATTTTCTTAGGGACAAATTATGTCAAACCACCAACACTAGGACTTATTTTTAGATGCTTAAAGTTCGTAAGCTTGCCATAATATTTTGGCGGAAGCCAACAAGCCAATTCCCCCCCATATCAGATTAACCATTACAGAGGGAGTTGCCCCGTAATAAGAGCTATTAATTAATAAGCCTATAGCCCCCAAAATATTAATCAATTGGTACTTCAAAAATAATGAAGAGTTTTCCAGAACATTTTTTGTAGATGAAAGATAATAGCCATAAAGTACACCTAATGCTCCAATCCATCCGAAGCAATCAATAAATTTTATCATTTTTGCGATAAAAATAAATCCTTCCCCTCAAATTTTAAGTTGGAATAGCTTATTATTCATTTGAGGTTAAGTAGTTTACCCGAAACCGTGCCTGCCGGCAGGCTGGATATTGCACCAGCAATTTTGTCTGGGCACTTTATAGAAAATAGTCAAATTAAATGATATGGAATTAATGAGAACTTTCGAAGCAGTAAATGAGTCCAATGATTTTTATATGTGGTTAGCAGGAGCTGTCATCGTTATGTCGATGATAGGCTTGTACTTAGGTCTGTTCAGTGAAGAGACAAAAGAAAAGTGGAACTACAATCTTCGAATGCTCGCAGCTATGTTGAGCTTTTTCGTCATGATGATTGCTGCAGGCACCTTGCTTTTCAGTTGGATGACCAAAAGAAGAATTGCCGATATAGAACTATATTCTTCCGAAATCAGAACGCCTTACGGAACAGCACAATTCAAAAATATTAAAGATATATATTTTGAAGAAAGCATAGAACCTACTTGGATAGGAAGCAATGGCAAACGTTATAAGATGCTGATTATTTCCGAAAAAAATAAAAAAGGACACGTTCTTTCAGAAGAGAATTACAAGGTCCAAGAAATAGCCCAAGAGCTAAAAACAGCTATGGAAAAATGGAAAAAAAAATCAATTGATTGATTCTTCGAGGATCTTTTAAGAAGTCGAAGCTAATCAATCAACTGATGGCATTCAAGGATTTATTTCACTTGAATAGATTTACGAATCACGCTTGTAAATGAACGAAGCTCGATCTTGTAGGTGCCTTTTTTCTGGTCGCTAAGGTCTATTTCATAGATAGTATCGACCGGCAGATCAAAAACATCGTCTTTTAAGATAACGGAGCCAGATGCATTTTTTACTACAATATCAGACAGGGTGATATTAAGACTTTCGAAGTCTACGTAATAAATTTTGTTTTCATCATCTGCGAAAATGTCCCAGTTATCAGCTTGGATTTCTTTCAATTTACTGCTTTGAATTGCTTCTCCACTTTTATTTGATGCCAAACTCTGAGCAGTTGCCGTAAAACCCATAGTGATCATGAAGAAGAATACAAGTAAAAATTTCTGCTGCATAGTGAATAAATTTGAATATGCTTTTGAGTCCATCAAAATAAGCATAAACCCTATTTAGTAATAATTAACTTTTTCTTTAAATACGATTTCTTTGCCTTTTGTTACCTGGTCTTTTCACTTTTCGCTAAAACGTCGTGTGTTGTAAAATTATTATACAAAGACACGAGACTTCACTTTGGAAGTGAATGGGGTAAATTCAATTTTGGTGATTGAAAAAGACTTGTAAGAATTATTTGTGGACTGTCTAATGCAAAATAAACTTATGTTTGCACTTTGGGAGTTTAGAAAGAGAAAGTTGTTTTGATCTTCCTATATAAAAGAGTACGCTACAAATGTACAAAAGATTCAATAGAAACATATTTTTTCTTACTATTTTTTGACACTTTGTCAAAATTCAAATCTTTTTTACGATATCTATAATATTTTTGTAGGTAGGTTCTCCATTATTTAAGAACTGATCAATTCTTTGCCATTCTGCTTTTTCGATATCTTCTTCTGCTTGGGGGGTCAAAATAGTGGAACTGGTCATCATTTTATACCAATAGGTAAATTTTAGCACACGTTTATGTTTTTTATTCTTGTAGGTATGTAATGTAGTGGCAAGAAATTCACCAAGATTTATATCATCAATTCCAGTTTCTTCTTGTACCTCTCTGACTGCGGCTTCTTCCCTACCCTCACCTAAATCTATTTTCCCTTTCGGTAAGTCCCAGAAGCCTCTGCGATAAATAACGAGGAGTTCTTTTTTTTCATTAAAAACACATCCTCCTGCTGCTTCGATTTTTTTGTAGAGGGATTGATAGTCTGCCCAAAGTTTATTGATTTCTTCTGCATGTAGAGTGATCGAATCAAAACGATCTGTCTTTTCCAGCATGTCTATATAATTGAGCAGGTACTTGGACTTTCCGGCATATCTTGCAATCATATTCTTTTCATCAGAAGGACCAAATTGATCAATTTTTGACGTACTTACCAGTTGTAAAGGAGTATCATTAATATAGATTTTGTACATTTGCAGGCATTTTAAACGAAAAAATCAATCCATAGATGAATATCGCCAAGGATGTTGCTCAGCGACTTTTGCAAATAAAGGCAATAAAATTGAGCCCTCAAAACCCATTTACTTGGGCATCTGGCTTAAAATCACCAATCTATTGCGATAATCGCATCGTTCTTTCCTATCCAGAACATCGAGCAGCTGTTATCAAGGCATTTGCGGAGCAGTCCGCTTCCTATCCGGTGTTTGACCTTATCGCCGGCGTTGCAACAGCAGGAATTGCTCATGGAGCACTATTAGCCGAAAAGTTGAATGCACCTTTTATATATGTGAGGAGTAAAGCAAAAGCACATGGGCGCCAAAACCAAATTGAAGGAGACTTAAAAAAAGGGGCTAAAGTTTTGGTAATTGAAGACTTAATCTCTACAGGTGGGAGTTCAATTGCTGCGGTAGAAGCCCTACGACAAGCAGGTGCAGAAGTGATCGCCACCATGGCCATTTTCACCTATGAATTCGATAAAGCACAGCAAACATTTGATAATGCTAATTGTCCTTTTAGTACACTTAGCAATTATACTAGCCTCTTGGAAGTCGCACAAGAAATGAAATATATTTCGGAGAAAGAGGTTAAATTATTGAAAAAATGGCGCCAAAACCCACAAGAGTGGAGTGAAGCCTTTAGTAAATAATGAAATTCTGTTCTCCATTTGGAAAACTTATTATTTTTGTGCCTAGTATTATGTAAATGAGAAGATGAGCGCCAGAAAACTACGAAAGCTATATATGAGCCAAGCCGTTTTCTAGGGTTTTTAAAACGATAAATTAATGGGAATCATAAATCCAACCTCAGAGGCTTTTCTGCAAAAGTATTTAAATAATGCCTCTCCTACTGGTTTTGAAAGCGCTGGCCAAAAATTATGGCTAGATTATATAAAGCCATACATCGATGATTGGCATCTTGATAACTATGGTACCGTTTATGGAGTGATTAATCCTGGTAAAAACTATAAAGTCGTTATAGAAGGCCATGCGGATGAAATTTCTTGGTTTGTACATTATATTTCGGAAAGCGGATTTATTACCGTTATCCGCAATGGAGGTTCTGATCATTTAATTGCACCTTCCAAAAAGGTGAATATCCATACACCAAAAGGTATTGTGAAAGGTGTTTTTGGATGGCCAGCAATCCACACTCGAAAAGGTGATGATGCAAAGCTTACACCCAATATAGAGAATATCTTTATAGATGTAGGAGCCAAAAATAAAGAAGAGGTACTCGAAATGGGTATTCACATCGGAGCTGTGATTACCTTCGAAGATGAAATGATGATGCTCAACGATAGATATTATGTCGGAAGAGCACTTGACAATAGAATGGGGGGGTTTTGCATTGCTGAAGTAGCTCGATTGATCAAAGAAAAGCAAGTAACATTACCTTATTCTTTATATATCGTAAACGCTGTTCAAGAAGAGGTTGGATTAAGGGGTGCCGAAATGATCGCTAGAAATATCAAGCCAGACGTTGCTATTGTTACTGATGTTACACATGACACCCATACTCCACTTATTAACCCTAAAAAATTAGGGGATGTAAAAAGTGGAAAAGGACCAACTGTAACCTATGCCCCTGCTGTACATAATAAGTTATTGCAACTCATCATTGACACGGCGGAGGATAAAGGTATTCCTTTCCAAAGAGAAGCGTCTTCTCGACGTACTGGAACAGACACGGATGCTTTCGCCTACTCCAATGAAGGAGTGCCTTCTGCTTTAATTTCATTGCCCTTACGATATATGCATACTACAGTAGAAATGGCACATAAAGATGACGTAGAAAACGTTATCCGCTTAATTTACGAGACATTACAAAATATAAAATACCAACATAACTTTAAGTATTTCTAGATCTGAAACCTTATATCACCCCTGTCGTTGACCTCCTTCTTTATGGCAATTTTTGGATTGCCCTAGCGGCCTTGTCGATGTACTGGCAAACCCAGTACGTTACGCTTGGTTTCATCCGTTTTGACTTTACCGCATTATTTATCTTTTTTGGAACCCACTTTCTCTATGCTATACATCGCATTGTAGGCCTTCGAAAGGTAAAACCCTTTCAAAAAGAAGGGCGCTACCAAGTCATTGCCCGTTTTAGACACCATATTGTCGTGTATGCTGTTATCTCTGCCTTAGCCTGTAGTTATTTGATATTCCAGCTAGATTGGAAGCTCTGGAAAGCACTTATTATTCCTTGTATCTTCTCCTTGGCATACGTACTTCCTTTTTTAGGAAAAAAACGACGTTTGAGAGATTTCCATTTTATCAAAATTTTTTTGATAGCAATCATATGGAGCTGGCTTACGGTCATGCTTCCAAGCTATACTTATCATGTGGAAGGACACTTTCCTATTTGGATCATTTTTATTGAAAAAATACTTTTTGTTTTTGCAATTACCATTCCTTTTGATATTCGGGATTTGCAGATTGATGATTTCACAAAAGTAAAAACATTACCTTCTGTAATGGGTATCAATAGAGCAAAATACCTATCCTTAATATTAATTTTCTTTGCAGAAACACTTGCTCATTTTAACCATGGCTTGGACGTATACAGTACTGGAGTGTACATTGGATTGGGGCTATCTTACCTAAGTACCCTCATCATAATATGGTACTCAGATAAGATTACCCATGATTATTATTTTACTGGACTTTTGGATGGAACTATGATCATCCAATTTTTATTCGTATACTTTTTTGATTGGCTCTTTTAAAAAGAGTTGACAATAGCTACAAAGTCATCTGCTTTCAAGGAAGCCCCACCAATCAATCCGCCATCTACATCTGGCTGACTGAATAATTCTTTGGCATTATTAGGTTTTGCACTTCCCCCATAAAGGATAGTCGTCAAATCTGCTCTTTTTTCACCATATTTCTCCGAAATCAAAGCACGAATGTAAGCATGCATTTCCTGTGCTTGTTCAGGCGTAGCTGTTTTACCTGTACCGATTGCCCATACTGGTTCGTAAGCGATCACTACCTTCGCAAAATCTTCTTCCTCCAAACCAAACAAAGCAGCTTCCAACTGTTTCTTTACTAATTGATTCTGTGTTCCTTCCTCTCTAATTGCTAACTCCTCTCCACAACAGAAAATTGGTAACAATCCGATACCTAATACAGTCTTGACTTTTTGAGCTAATAATTCATCGCTTTCGCTAAAATACTTTCTACGCTCAGAGTGTCCAATAATCACATATTCAGCACCAACAGATTGAAGCATAGCAGCAGAAACCTCCCCTGTGTAAGCACCTCTCATCTCTTGGTGGCAATTCTGAGCACCTAAATGAAGGTTTGAAATATCCTTGATAGAGGCAGCCACGCTATTCAAATGAATGAACGGGGTACACAGGACCACCTTATTATCAGATGGTTGTAGCTTTTCTACAATAGCTTTCACTAGATCTCTACCTTCTTGGTAGGTCTTATTCATTTTCCAGTTTCCGGCAACGATTTGTGTTCTCCTCATGATGATGTTGTTGGTTATTGGTCAATGGCTGACGATAAATAAATCAAAATCAACCATTGACTATCAAACAATTGTCTAATAACTATTTAAGTTGTTGGTTATCCGATAACTATCGGATGTATTGGTGTAATGGTAAATGGTCTATCTGCCATTATACAATTACACTTTTAACTAATTACTACCTTCTCTTTTTTTCCAAGAAATTTTGGCTGCTTTCGCAGAATGTACAAATCCAGTACTGCTTTACATCTTGAAAGATACTCTCGGATGTCTGTTTTGGTCAAAAGTCCTGGCCAGATTTCTTCTGTATTCACAGCTGTGGCATCCAATCCATAAGCATTAGCAATAAATAATGCTCTTGGTGTGTGGAAGCTTTGTGAAATAATAACAAATTGATCTTGCCCAAAAATTTTGGAACAGCGAACCACGGAGTCCAATGTTCTGAAACCTGCATAATCTAGAGTGATAGCGGATTCAGGAATCCCTGCTTTTAATAAAGCATTTTGCATATCTTCTGGTTCATTGTATGATTTGCGGCCATTATCCCCACTTAGGATAAAGTGTTTTACTTTGCCCTTTTTGTACAATGCCGCAGCCGTTTCAATGCGTGAATTGAAATAAGGATTTTGATATTTCCCCCGGATCAATTTAGAAGTACCTAATACTAAGACCACCTTTTGCACTGGCACTTCATCAATAGTATAAATTTGTGATCGGGTAGATGCCACCACCCACCAATTACATAAAAGGATAGAAAGTATTCCTAATAGACCAATGATAAAGCTCCAGAGCAATAGTTTTTTCATTAAGATTGAGCTTTTGACTCCTTCAATTTCTTTTCAGCATCCGTATTTTGTTGTGCTTTCCGCCTTTGTTTACCTAGCTTGGTATACTTAACATTCGCTTCAATACGATGCTTAGGTCTACTCCATTTATGTTTTTTATCTTCCGTCTCTGGCACCTCCTCTTTTTCTGAAACTGCTGGTTTTTCATGCTTGGCATAAGGCTCTGTCGGCGTTAAGCCTAACAAATGAAACATTTCCAAATCTTTAAACATTTCAGGATTTGGGGTAGTCAACAATTTATTCCCTGCAAAAATAGAACCAGCACCAGCCATGAAACATAAAGCCTGCCCTTCTATACTCATTTCAGTTCTTCCTGCTGATAAGCGAACTGTAGTCGTAGGAATAACAATACGAGTAGTAGCCACCATTCTGATCATTTCCCAAATAGAAATAGGTTGTACATTTTCCATTGGCGTACCTTCTACACTAACCAATGCATTGATAGGAATTGATTCAGGCACTGGATCCAAAGAAGCTAGTGTTTCCAACATCTTACAACGATCATCAATAGATTCGCCCATGCCGATAATACCACCAGAACACAAAGTAAGATTAGCCTTACGAGCGTTATCTAGAGTTTTTAAACGGTCTTCATAACCTCTAGTAGAGATAATTTCTTTATAATAATCTTCAGAAGAATCTAAATTATGATTATACGCATAAAGGCCAGCATCTCTTAACTTTTGCGCTTGACGCTCCGTCAACATTCCTAGTGTGGCACATACTTCCATGTCTAGTTCGTTCACCGTTCTTACTAAATCTAAGACGTGATCAAACTCTTCACCATCCTCCACATTTCTCCATGCAGCCCCCATACAAAGGCGAGAAGAACCCAATGATTTGGCACGTGTAGCAGCAGTACGAACCTGTTCCACTGACATCAATTCATTTTCTTCGACATCCGTAAAATAACGAGCTGCCTGTGGACAATAAGCACAATCTTCAGGGCATCCACCAGTCTTGATCGATAAAAGGGTAGAGATTTGAACCTCTCTTGGATTATGATGCTCGCGATGAACACTTGCAGCGCGAAAGACTAATTCTAATAGAGGAGTATTGTAAAGCTCTTTAATAGCTTCATAGGTCCATTTTTGCTCACTCATTCGATTTCACTTTTGATTTTTTCAAATTGTAATATTCAATTCCGAAGCCCAAGGCCAATACCCCCAACATGATGGCTAGGTTATAATACCACTCTAAGGGTGCACGATCTTTTTCCATGAAAAACATATTTTCGGAAAGTTGATATTGTTCGGATGAAAATTCATCTACCTTATTTTTTTCTTTCGGGATATCACGCATGATTCCCATAATCGTCATTTTTTGTTTGGGCATGCAGGTTTTAGCATCCAAACATTCTTGAGTATAATCCTCCGACCATGCCATTAGTTGCACTTTTACAGCCTCTCCCCTTTCATGCTGCTTCATCTGTTCTTCTGAGAGAATAGGAAAGATAATCAATCCTTTTTTTTGTGTACGCACAGGTGGCGCATAGATGAAATCACCTGTCGTCCAAGCATTATTTATTTCAACATAATCCGCATCTCCTAGCCCATTTTGGACAATCTCTGCCATTTCATGAGTCCTTAATTTATGGGTCCCCACAAACTGAGAGATCAAACTATTACAACCATTGATAAAAATGACTACACAGCCGAAAACTGCAATTAAACGAAATAACATCTACTATTAACTTTTATAATGCAGAGGCGAAAATAGTAAAAAGGCTAGACTTTAATTCGCCATTAGCAAATTCTTCCTAATCTGTTCATTTTTTTCAAAATTAAAGATGCAGGAAAATTTTATCTGAGTAAAAATATATCGCAGAAATACAATTCTCACTTTATCTGCTAGGAACACTCAATATAACAGATACTGCATTCCCACCAAATCCCATGGCATTGACAAGTATATTTTGAATTTTTTGATTTGCCTCCACCTTTTCAAAAGGTGTGCTAATAAAACATTGATGTTCAAGCATTAACAAGGCGAGTTCTAAACTTAAAGCTCCTGAAGCACCAAAAGTATGCCCAATTTTCCATTTATTCGAAGTGATTAATGGCACTTCGTTTGGCCAAATAGCATTTATAGCATTTACTTCTGATTGATCTCCTTTGATTGTTCCTGGTGCGTGGCATAGTACAACATCCACTCGATCTAATTCAGCTTCTGCTAAAGCCATCTGCATCGATTGCTGAAAACCCATCCCCTTAGCAGAAATAGAAGTGGCATTACGGACCTGCTCTCTTGCATAGCCCACTCCTGCGATCCATGCTATGGGATTACTTGGATTGTTTTCCATACAAAAACAAGCAGCTCCTTCCCCCAATACCATGGTATTTTCAACTTTACCTAAGTGCAAACTTTTGCATGGATATACTTCAGATGGATTGGCTCTTGAATAAATCCGTAAGGATTGCATTTGCGAAAGCGTAAAAGGTGTTAAAGCAGCCTCACTCCCCCCAATAATAAAACGACTCGCTCGACCAGATTCCAACCAAGTCATACCGTTCAATAAAGCATGTAATGCAGTACTACAAGTAATGCTATGCTCCAGTGCCAACCCTCCACTGCCTAAATGATGAGCAACCCAAGAGGAAATATTCCCTGAAGTAGTAGTTGGAGAAGCCAATGGAGAAAGTACTTTATTATCACTAAACTGCTGAAAGTACTTTTCCCACAGTTGAGTCGCTCCTCTAGATGAACCAATATTTATGCCTATATCGTCTACAACTCCCCATTGACTTTGCTCAACTGCTTGTTTTGCGGCAAGCATAGCCATAAGGACAGTTGGATCCAAGGAAGCATATAGCTTATTCGCTCGAAACTGCGCTATAGATTGTTGACTCTTTGCAGATAGGCGCCCTTCCCAAACATTTTTTTCTGTAGAAAAGGACAAATACTGCTCTTGCTGTTGATATCGCTCCCAAATACTTGCACGATCCTCACCAAGAGCAGAGATACTGCCCCATCCTACGATTCCTATCTTATGCTTTTGTTGCTGCATTGCTTGACACGACTGAATCCAGCGCCTCCTCTATGGCATTATATACTCGATTCAATTCTTTTTCCTTTATACAATATGGTGGAAGAATATAAATCACATTCCCTAAAGGACGCAAAAGTAAGCCTTTATCCAAGAAGAAATAATAAAGTTTGTCTCTCATTTCATTAAAATAAGAAGTAGTACTTCCCGTTTGAAACTCTATTGCAAGAATAGTCCCTGTTTGGCGAATATCTTTTATAGAAGGGTGACCTTGAATGCCATTCATAAAGGCAGTGTGTTGAGCAGCAATCATATTTACCTGATCTGCACAGGTCTCTGCTTGCAATAGCTCCATACTAGCTAATGCAGCTGCACAACCCAATGGATTAGCAGTATAAGAATGACCGTGAAAAAAGGCCTTCTTCTTATCATCCGACCAAAACGCATCAAATACTTCCTGTGTACACGAGGTAACAGAAAGTGGCAAATTACCTCCTGTCAAGCCTTTTGACATAGCCATAATATCTGGTTCATTTTCCAAATAATCGCAAGCAAATACTTTCCCTGTACGGTAAAAACCAGTCATTACTTCATCCGCTATACACATCGCTCCATACTGATGACACAGGGCAATCAAACGGTCTAACTGCTCTGGTGTATACATCAACATTCCTCCTGCTCCCATTACTAAGGGCTCAAATATAAAGGCTGCTACCTCGCCAGTTTCTAATAAAGCCTCTAATTGATGATAAGCAATTTCTTCTCTTCCAGGCAATGGTGCTGGGATACGGTCTACAGAAAATAAATGATCTTCAAAAGCCGTAAATAATTCATGATCACCGCTGACTGACATTGCTCCAAAAGTTTCACCGTGGAAGGCCTCATCAAAAGCGATGATCTTCTTTCTGCTTTCTCCTTTGTTGTAAAAATATTGCAAGGCCATTTTGATCCCAATCTCCACAGCTGTACTCCCATTGTCAGAGTAGAAAATCTTCTTTTGGCCTTCCGGCAAAATACTCACGAGCTTTTCAGCTAATTCTACAGCGGGTGGATGGGTAAAACCTGCAAAAATCACATGCTCCAGTTGTAAAAACTGCTCATAAACCCTTTGTGCGATATAGGGATGAGCATGACCATGAATATTTACCCACCAAGAGGCAATAGCATCAATGTATCTATTCCCATCTTCATCCGTCAGCCATACACCTTCTGCTTTCACAATCGGAAGCGGCTCTGCAGCAGTTTTCATTTGTGTATATGGATGCCAAACGTACTTTTTATCTTTTTCTAATAAGGTCATAGTAATTGGTTAATGCTTGTTGGTTCGCTTGAGACAAACTAACAACACAAGTAATATTATATTAATGCTGATACAATTTCAGCTTGATACTTTTTTGCTGTTGCTTGAATAGTCTTTGTATTGACATTCTCTAACTCTTCTAAGTAAAAAATAACGGGTACTCCAGTCATTTTTTGAATAATACTTTCTGTAGAAGGCGTTGAAGGCCCATTAAATACGATACCTGCAATGGGTATACTACGTCTTTGTAATGCTTCAATACTTAACAAAGTATGGTTGATACTGCCTAAATAGTTTTGAGAAACTAAAATTACAGGAATTTTTAAGTAATTGATTAAGTCCAAAATAGTAGCTTCATCATTCAAAGGCACCATGAGTCCACCAGCACCTTCAACGATTAAATGGTTCGAAGAAGGTGGAATATTGAAATCTTCTAAGTGAATCTGAACACCATCAACCTCAGCAGCATAGTGGGGCGAAGCAGGAGTATTTAAACGAAAACCCTCTGGATGCACCATCATAGCATCATGCCTTCCCCATTGCTCTACCTTCATACTATCAGTATGATGCAAATCACCCGATTGCACAGGTTTCCAATAATCAGCCTTTAATGCATTCACCAAGATGGAGGAAACTACCGTTTTTCCAATCTCAGTACTGATTCCACTTACAAAAAATTGCTTAGCCATTTTCCAATACTTTGTTGATACAATCTGCCAATGCTATAATTTCGTGAGATGAATTATAGCTATGCAAGCATATCCTTAGGCGTTCCTCTCCTTTTGGTACAGTAGGATGTAAAATTGCTTTTACATCAAAACCTGATTCTTGCAATCGGCTTGCCAATTGCTTACTTTCAGTATTTCCACCAACCAAAAGAGACTGTATGGCAGATCGACTATTAATAAACCTTTTTTTCGCACTACTCGATAAATGCTCTTTGAATAAGCAAATTTTATGCTTTAATTGTTCAACTGCATCGGAACTTTCTAAAATATCATATGCAGCGTCAATCACCGCCAAACTATGCGCAGGTAAGGCGGTCGTATAAATAAAGGAACGAGAAAAATTAATTAAATAACTTTTTAATGTCGGATTTCCTAACACCATCGCACCATGGCCTCCAATAGCTTTTCCAAAAGTCACTATTCTTGCCCAAACTTCCTTTTCTAAGCCTTGTTCTTGAACCAAACCAACCCCATTCGTTCCAATCACACCTGTTCCATGTGCTTCATCTACAATCAAAACTGCTGGATATTCCGTTATTACTTCAATAATCTCCTGTAGAGGTGCTTCATCTCCATCCATCGAATAGATACTTTCCACCACCACAAATATATTTCCACTTGCTTTATCTAGTTTTTGCTTTAAATGCTCTACATCATTGTGGCGAAACGAAAAAGACTTAGCCATGGAAAGCTGAATACCTTCTCGAATCGAAGCATGGGATAATTGATCATAAATAATCGTATCCAAACGAGTCGGTACAGAGGACAATACCCCAAGATTGGCATTATACCCAGAATTAAACAACAATGCGGCCTCCGCTAAATGAAATGCAGCTACTCTTTCCTCCAATTTTTCTGCTTTCCAAGAATTACCACTAATTAACCTTGAACCTGTAGAGCCTAAATCTGCCTCTTTTACTTGCTGTTCAACAGCCTTTTTTATCTGTTCATTTTTGGAGAAACCTAAATAATCATTGGAACAAAAATCAATCCATCGGGTTTTGTCTTCTGCCTTTGAAGCAGAAACATTCGGCAAATACAATTGCCTCAAGGCATTTTGCTCTTTGCGCCTATTTAACTTTCCTTGCATTCTTTTTTCAATCTCCTCCATTGCGCAAAAATAGAAAATCTCTTTTTTATTTTTCAGAGCTGATATTCTTAAAAACTTTCTTCATTTTTAAACCTTTAAATTATAAACATAAAATATGAAATTTGGGAAGCTAGCCGATATTAGTAATGTCCAATTCAAATTGCCTGATACCCCTGTAGAGAGTCAAAAGTTGCTTTCTCAGTTTCCCAAAAATATTATCCAACATTTCTACATTGGTTGCACAGGCTGGAGTATGAAAGAGTGGGTGGGCCACGTTTACCCGAAAGGGACCAAACCGAAGGAATTTCTCAAAGCCTATGCCAAACAATTTAATACCATAGAACTCAATACCACGCACTATCGCATCCCTAAGAAAGAAACTATAGATAAATGGTATAAAGAAACCCCTGCAGATTTTCACTTTTGTCCAAAAATTCCCCAAACCATCAGTCACTCTCGTGATCTTGGTTTTAATAGCGGGCAACTGCCCTTATTTTTAGCCTCTATCAGTGGTTTGAAAGAAAAATTGGGATGCTGCTTTATCCAACTTCCTCCTTATTTTGGAAAAGATCGTCTGCAAAGCATTGCCCAATTCATGGAAAGATGGCCTTCTAGCATAGCAATTGCTTTTGAAGTACGCCATGAGAGTTGGTTCAACAATCCAGATGACCTTTTAAATCTACAAACTTTATTAGCAAAAAAAAATGCTTCCCTAGTAATCACAGATGTTGCAGGCAGACGAGACGTGCTGCACATGCAGTTGAGCAACCCTACTACTTTGATACGTTTTGTCGGTAATGGTTTGCACGCAAGTGATTACACTAGGATCGACAATTGGATAGATTGTCTTAAAAATTGGTTCGAAAATGGATTACAAAAGGTATACTTCTTCCCTCATGAGCCAGATAATATCCTAGCACCAGAATTGGCAGAATATGTTTTACAAGAAGTGAAAAAGAAAATAAAGATTCCCGTCAGAGGGCCATCATTAAAAGATACTAGAGAAGGAGAGCAAATATCTCTTTTTTAAATTTCAATTACTATTTTAGCGAAAATAGAACCTGTCTGAAAATATATACTTACGGTCAATATCGAACCAATTTGATTTATGGCAACAACAAATATTTCAAAAATTAATGGTGTTTATTTATTAAACGAGGAAATCCCTTTCATTCATCGCGATATTAGTTGGCTTTCTTTTAATTATCGGGTGTTGCAAGAAGCCAAAGATGCCAACGTTCCCCTCTTTGAGCGAATCAAATTCTTAGCGATTTATTCCTCGAATCTAGATGAGTTTTTTCGAGTACGCATGGCCAATCACCGCAATCTCTTACGAGTAGGAAAAAAAACTAAAAGGGAATTAGAAATCTCTCCAAAACAAACGGTTAGGGAAATTCAACGTATTGTCAATATGCAACAGGCCCAAGTAAGTAGTATATTTCAGAACCAGATTATTCCTGAGCTGCGCTCACATAATATACGGATACTAAGAAGATTAGACCTGAATGAAGAGCAAAAAGAATTTATTGAAAATTATTTTCAAGATCACATGCTGCCCTTTGTACAACCTGTACTTTTAGTGAAAAACAAAATTCGTCCTTTCCTTAATAATGCAGCCCTTTACCTGACCATATTGATGCATGAAAAGGAAAGTAAAAATCCTCTAGATAAATATGCCATTGTAAAAATCCCTTCGGATCACTTACCTCGATTTATTAGGTTGCCATCAGCAGGTGAACGAAAAGATATTATCATTTTAGATGATATTGTACGTCATTCTGTTTCTTGGATGTTTCCAGGTTATGATATTAAGGATACCTATTCTATTAAATTGACACGAGATGCTGAATTGTATATTGATGATGAATTTTCTGGTGACTTAATCGCTAAAATCAAACACAGCTTAGCCAAGCGCCATGTAGGGCCTGCTTCCCGATTCGTTTATGATAGAGAGATGCCGGGAGACCTTTTGGAATTCCTGAAAGAATCTTTCAAATTAGAGAAATACGATATTTTACCGGAAGGTAGATACCACAATAACTTTGACTTCTTTAGATTCCCTAGCTTTGGGATGCAACATCTAAAGAACCAAGTAATTCCACCTTTACCTTATACGCCCTTGGAAGAAACGGAGGATTATTTTGAAAAAATAGCTGATCGAGACCACATGATTCATGTGCCTTATCAATCCTATCAATCTGTGATTCGATTTTTTGAAGAAGCAGCAAGTGATCCAAATGTAACGCACATCAAAATTGTACAATATAGGGTAGCCAGAAAGTCTCGTATTATGCAGGCCTTGATCAATGCAGTAAAAGCGGGCAAGCAAGTATCTGTATTTATTGAAGTAAAAGCCCGATTCGACGAGGAAGCGAACTTAGCTTGGGGGGAGAAATTAGAAAAAGCAGGTGTCATGGTAAACTATAGCTTCCCAGGCGTAAAAGTACACTCCAAATTAGCGCTAATACGTAGAATAGAAGGGGCTAGTTCCAAAATGTATGCTTATTTATCTACCGGTAACTTCCATGAAGATACCGCTAAGATTTACAGTGATTTTGGTTTATTTACTGCAGATGAGAGGCTAGTCAATGAAGTAGGAAGGGTTTTTTCTTACCTAGAAACTACACAAGTTCCCTCCCAAGATTTTAAACATCTATTGGTCGGACAATTTAACCTTCGTAGGGAACTTGAAAAACTTATTGATTTTGAAATTGCTGAAGCGAAAGCTGGTCGGCCAGCAAGAATTATACTTAAGATGAATAGTTTGCAAGACCAGCAAATGATCGAGCGACTTTATGAAGCTAGCCGCGTTGGCGTAAAAATTGATATGATTATTCGAGGTATTTGCTCTCTAATTCCAGGGCGAAAAGGTTTTAGCCGAAACATTAATGCTATTAGCATTGTAGATCGCTTTTTAGAGCATGCCCGGGTATTTATTTTCCATCATAGAGGTGATGAAAAAACATATTTGTCATCAGCCGATTGGATGGTCCGGAATTTGAGTCACCGAATCGAAACGACTTTTCCTATTTATGATGAAAAACTCAAACAAGAGGTAAAAGATTTTATCCAAATTCAATTAAATGACAATGTGAAAGCTCGGATTTTAGACCAATCATTAAGTAATGTTTACAAGCGAGATGGATCAAATATTCCCATACGCTCTCAGATTGAAACTTACTTTTATATCAAAAGAAAAAGTGAAGAAGCAAAGGATCAGTCGAGTTTTTAAATTGATGATCACCAGTTGATGGATTTATTAGTGCTTGGACTAGAGTAATAGCAGAAGTTCCTTAAGTGCTAATAACTAAAAACTGACCGCCTGAGAAGCCATATAATTTTCAAAGTCAATCGCCTGACCACTAATAGCAGATTGATGGGCTGCATTTGCCAATAGATGGCCCAAAACACATTCTTTCTTAGTCACATTGTTCAATTGTTGATTTAAGATGCCATTTCCAAAGTCAGCCATTTCAGTTGCGTAGGCTGCTTTATATCTTTGTGGGAAAGAATGATTGATAGGTGCAATATACATGCCTTCAGCTGTATGCAGCTGAACGGAATGATTCCGCTCATTTTCAGCAATTGCCATCCCATGTTCGCCGAACAATTCTAAGCGTTGGTCATATCCATAGATAGCTGTTCTACTAGTATCAATAGAACAAATCAAGCCCTTATCATACTTAATAGTTACTAAAGCTGTATCAAAATCTGGAATAGTGCTAATATTCTCATCATAAGCGTGTCCGAAAGCAAAAACAGACTTTGGAACTCGAGTACCGAGTAAAAAGATAAGCATGTCAAAGTCATGAATTAACATATCATGAAAAATATTGCCTGAAATTTTTAGATATTCTAATGATGGTTTGGGATTATCCCTAGAGCTAGTTTTAATAATTTTTATAGGCTGAATTTGATCAATAGTGGATTTTAATGTCTTAAAATTATAGTCATAACGTCTCTGAAAACCTAGATACAGCGCTAAACCTTTTTTTGCAGCCAAATCAAAACAACTTTGTATCTCTGCTAAGGTTTTACCTAACGGCTTTTCAGTGAATACATGCTTACCTGCATCCAGTGATCTGGTAATATAATCAAAATGAAATTGAGTAGGAGACGATACAACAACGGCATTTAAAGTATCATCATTTAGAGCTTCGTCAATAGTTTTTAATAACTTAAAATCATGTTGCTGAACAACTTCATCATCTTCTGATAATTGAGTATCGACTACATATTTTAAATGAAAAATATCTAAATTTTTAATCGACTTCAAATGAAAACGTCCAGCTCTTCCTAAGCCTACAATACAAACACCAATCTTCTTATTCATAAAAGTCAGTTGATTTTATAAATGCCTTTACTTCCTAGGATTTATTCCTTAGCAATTTGTTTATTATTACTTACAATACAAATTAAGGTCCACGGTCCACTGCCAAGCTATTCTAAAACGCAATCTTATCTGGCAAATATTTAGCTGCTAAATCTTCATAATAGGGTCTTAACTCATCTACATTTGGAGGAACAGAAGACTTAGAATATAGATCGTATGGATTGAACAAATTCACCCATTTGAACATCTCATGATCGTGTTTGCTCATAAGATGGTCATACGCTCTTTCTTTATGTTGAGCATAAAAAGAATGATATCTAATCATATACAAAGCAGGCTCAGGCAAATAATCTTTAAGTGCATGATACAAGTATTCGTCGTGCCCCCAAGACAAATGCACATGATCTAAACCACAATTTGGTTTATAAATGCCGTACTTTGTTTGGTAAATAGGATGCTCAGAATCAGGGTTATCTTTAAAAAATTCAGGATAAACAATTTTCTCTGAAAATTGACAACCTACTGGAAAAGTATCACCAACAACAGCCCATTGGGGCTCACCAAATAAGCAAAGTATCTTACCTAAATCATGCAAAAAACCCGTTAATACAAACCAATCTGGCCTTCCATCAGCGCGCATTGCTTCCGAAGTTTGTAATAAGTGTTGTGTTTGATCAAGATCAGTATCAGGGTCAGAATTGTCAATTAAAGTATTTAGGAATTCTACTGCTTCCCATAAAGTCATTTTTCTTTTATCCAATTTTTTATATTCAACTTCTTTTTGTGTCACAAAGTCAAAAGTCTGATATCGATGATTCATTTGATAAAACGCTCTAACCGTATCACGTTCTGGATGATCATAATTGCGATAATCTTCTTTTGCTTTTTTGCCATTCTCGGGATAACGTTCTTTTAAATTTTCTTCCCATAAGTCTTCTATATCCAGTGTATTATTTTTCAACTTTTCCATAATATGCTGCATTTATCTATCAAATAATCAATTTATTAACCAAATTACTAAAGATTTTTTAAAATCATAAACCTCTTTACAATCTAGAATACTTTTCAAAATACCAATTTTAAAAAAGCTAAATTCTTTGTCTTTCGCATGCTACATATGTCGTATGCCAATTCTTATATCAACCAACCCAACCAAATGTATATCCCTATGATTAGGACGACCAAGATCCAACTAAAAGGTTTGGTGTATCTCCATTCCTTAAGTTGTAAGTATCCTTTATTTTCTGGAATAAATAATTGAGTATTGGGGTAAAAATAGGTCACACCAAACATCACAGCTATATTCAATAAAAACTCAATACCCCAAATATGAACGAAATGAATATCAACCGAAAATATAAAAGTAGTACTGATGTAAAAAGCTAAACCAACCAGCATGGCCGCTTTTGCTCCATGAGCAGATATACTTGGTATAAATAAACCAGCCAACATCACAGAAGCAATCGGAATAAAGAAAATTCCATTAAGTTGTTGCAACAATTGATACAATCCATCTGGAGCACCTGCAACCAAGGGTGCAGTCATAATTGCTACAAATGCTAATATAATAGAAACTAACTTTCCTACACGTACTGTCTGACTGTCATTAGCTGCTTTATTGATAATTCTCTTGTAAATTCCCATGCTAAAAATAGTAGCTGTACTATTTAAAACACTATTGAAAGTACTCAAAACAGCTCCCATCACAACTGCCGCAAAAAAGCCAACAAAACTAATTGGTAACACCTTTTTTATCAACTCAGGGTAAATCATATCTTGATTATCCATCAATGAAGCACCAAAATAATAGAAACCAATTACTCCAGGTAAGACAATAATAATGGGGATAAATACTTTGAGTAAGCCTGTAAACAATAGTCCCTTTTGTGCCTCTTCTAATGATTTAGCACCTAGAGCCCTTTGAATAATTGTTTGGTTCATTCCCCAGAAATACAACTGATTAATCACCAAGCCAGTAAACAATGTTCCAAAAGGTAATATAGAATCAGGAGCACCTACCACATTAAAATGTTCTGGACTATGTTCATAAACCTTATTTAATCCAGTCCAGATATTCCCTTCACCTATATCCCATAATGCCAAAATGGGAATCAACAAACCACCTATAAATAAGCCGACCCCATTAATTGTATCACTATAAGCTACTGCTTTTAATCCTCCAAAAATCGCATAGCAAGAACCTATGGCTCCTATTCCAATTACAGTATACCATAGGGCTTGTGATTGACTAATATCAAATGTTTCAGATATATTAAATATGCTTTCTAAGTTAATAGCACCTGTAAATAATACGATCGGCAGTAAAGTAACCACAAAGGAAATCAATAAAAAAAGAGCTACCATTGTTCGAGTGGTGGCATCAAAGCGTTCTTCGAGATATTGAGGAATGGTAGTTAAACCCATTCTGAGATAAGTTGGCAAAAAATAAGTGGCTGCTACCACTAAGGCTAATGCAGAAGTAACTTCCCAAGCTATAATAATAAAGCCATTTTTGTAGGCGCTACCATTCATTCCTATCAGGTGTTCGGTAGAAATATTAGTCAGTAACATAGAACCAGCGATAACAAAACCAGTTAGACTTCTTCCACCTAAGAAATACCCTTCCTGAGTTGATAATTTATCTTTTCGTAATCGAAACCAAGAATAAATTGCAACAAAAGCTGTAAATCCTACAAATGTTAGGATCGATTGCATAAATAACGTTTTAACCTTCAAATAAAAAATATTATTATAAAAATAACTTATTTTACACAATCTAAACTAAACAATCTTTACAAATAAAGAATATTATTAAATAGCCATAAAGAGGGGTCAAACCTTGAAATAGATTCCTAGATAAAATAAAAAACCAGTAGTTATATGACTCATTTGTTCGATAAGTATTCATCTTTTATATGTCTATTTGACTATCAAAGCTGATCGTTATGAATCTATTCGAATTATCAATAAAATGAATAAAGCTATTCAGATAATTTTGGAGATATCAGAAGATACAAAGATAAAAAGTGCGCACTTGGGTGTTCTTTGTTAAAAAGAATACTTAAGCCCTCTATTTTTTTAAAAAAAATTCATAGCCTAAGCAATTGATTCGCAATAAAATACCATCAAAGAAACTTTTTGAAAAGAAAAAAAGTTATAAAAAGTGAAAAATAAATTTGCAAATAAAGAATCCTTTGCCTTATATTTGCATCGCTTCTGAAAAACACTACAGAAGATATTTAATAAGCGGATGTAGCTCAGTTGGTAGAGCACGACCTTGCCAAGGTCGGGGTCGCGGGTTCGAGTCTCGTCATCCGCTCTAAAAAAGGGGTTCTGAGGCACTTCAGAATTCCTTTTTTTATCAAACTTTCCAATAATTTTTATATCATTGTGAAAGTGCATGAAAGCTCAAAATAATGAGCTTTTGCCAATCAGCCCGGGTGGTGGAATTGGTAGACACGCAGGACTTAAAATCCTGTTCCCATTAGGGAGTGCGGGTTCGATTCCCGCTCCGGGTACCAATCAAGAAAAGTCCTATTCTCAAATTGAGGATAGGATTTTTTTGTTTTAAGCCGTATAAACCAATCTTTCAAAAAAAGACGGGCTCATCAAAATAGAATTAGCAATAAACCCTTCCCTTAGGCACGACTAAAAAACGATTCCATTTCAGAAAATACTAATCCCCTAAAATAATGCTT
>JAKVCU010000056.1:0-11053 GCA_022448955.1 Saprospiraceae bacterium | reverse complement strand
AAAAAAAAAGAATCATTGAACTTCACATCCACTCTCCTATTCTATCTGCTATTCAGTTCACTAATTTTGGACATCTGCCAATAATGTTATTTCCTATTTTTTGGCTTTTCTAACTCAAGAAAAAGAAGAAAACATGCTGATAGTCATGCATGTATTTAATTTAATTGACTAAATTGTAATAATACTTTAAGGAGTATAGAAAGTTGGGAATCTTTATTTATGTAACTGTATTGCATAGATTAAAAAGGTTTAGTTACTAATCTTAAATAACAAATCCCATGAGAACTACTATTCTAAAATACTTTAGCGTATTTATAATCTATTTTATTTTGGACGTAACTTATCAAGCTGCATTCGGAATAAGTTTTAGTCAGAACGCTCAAGAAGAAGCTGGAATTAAAGAGATATTTGCTACTGAAATCCAAAATCCAATACTGATTATAATTTGGTTTGTTATCATGACTACAGCCATTGTTAAGCTAGTAGTAGAGCCTGCAGTTGAAGCGAAAAGTCTAAAAATTGCCGCACTTAAAGGTCTATTACTAGGAGTTACAGCTTATGCCACACTGGCTTTACCGAATGGCTGGTCTTTAGCGGACTACCCATTAGCTTTAGTCTTTGAAATTGTAATGGAAGGTGTTTTGTTCGCACCTGCTGCTTCCATCCTAACTACATGGTGGCTAATTAGATAAATAGCACGCCATGAAAACTTAGGTTGTAGCCTTCACAATATCTAAGTGCTCAAACAAAATTACTCGCACCGTAAAATGGGCAGGCAAAAAATAATAAGTTGCTGATGATAGTAATTAGCTTCTATTATGGTTTTGCCTGATTAACTTTATATTCTATCCTAGATTTATTTTAAAGGCAGACTTCGGTTTTAATTCACCTGTAAAACTCCACTGCATCCAATTCTTCATCTAGTAGCAAAAACCATGCAATATATATAAAAAATAGTTTGCCAGAAACCGTACCTGCCGGCAGGCTGGAATTGGTGCAGTGAAATTCCAGTCATAGGCTGACAGGTTTACGTTCGCTCAAAAATCATGCGTAGCTTTCCTGTCGTCTGTTACTTACAATTTTGGAGTGAATAATTTTATTGTATATACAATTTTGTCTAGGTACTTAAGCCCCTTAAAGACTTTAAACCATAAGAAACAAACACAAATAATCATTGACAATTTATTGATAAACAATAAAATAGCTATAAATTAGATAGACAATAAGATCAAAGTTATTCAAAAAACCATTGTCTTCTCATAAACAGTAAAGTATCCTAACTACATAAACTGCGCATTAAAGTGCAAACAATAAAACAAATTACCATGATTAGGATTTATATTTCACTAATTGTAATGCTATCAGTAATTTCTTGTCAAAAGAAAGCCTCAGAGCCACAACCCATCAGTCAAAAAAATTTTAAAAGCATAATCGATGATAAAAGAGTAGATCTATTTACCCTCAAAAATAAGCATGGTCTCGTCACTCAGATCACTAATTATGGAGGACGTGTAGTGAGCCTATGGGTACCCGATAGAATGGGTAATTTTGAAGATATTGTTTTAGGTTATGAAACCTTAGAAGATTATCTTCAATCCAATGAAAACTATTTTGGTGCTTTGATTGGCCGTTATGGTAATCGCATTGCACATGGAAAATTTGTATTAAAAGATAGTGTCTATACATTAGCCACTAACAATAATGACCATCATCTTCATGGTGGAGAAAAAGGATATAATAATGTAGTTTGGGATGCCCGCAAAATATCAGCATCCGCCCTAGAATTGAAATATCTTTCAAAAAATGGTGAAGAAGGTTATCCCGGCAATCTGGAAGTAAGGGTTGTCTATGAGCTCAGCGATCAAAATGAATTAAAAATAAGCTATTCAGCCACCACAGACCAAACTACACCAGTTAATCTTACCCATCACTCCTTTTTTAATTTACATGGCGCAGGTAAAGGTAGTATCAACGACCATATTTTGCAGATTAATGCCGCCCATTATACGCCTATTGGCGCAGGGCTCATTCCAACAGGCATTATAGCAGCTGTAAAAAATACGCCTTTTGACTTTACTCAAGCTACCCGAATAGAAAAACATGTAAATGATGAAGATCCGCAGATAAAAAATGGGTTTGGATATGATCACAACTTTGTATTAGATGGCTCAGGTATAAGGACAGTAGCAATAATAATAGAGCCTATTTCAGGAAGAAAAATGGAAGTCATTACGGACGAGCCAGGATTACAATTCTATGGCGGTAATTTTTTAAACGGTCAAGATATTGGAAAAGGGGGACTCCCTTATACCTACCGATCAGCATTTTGTCTAGAAACGCAGCATTTCCCCAATAGCCCAAATCAGAAGAATTTCCCCTCCACTTTTTTGGAAAAAGACGAAGAATATACCTCAACATGCATTTATAAATTCAGTATTCAATAAAAAAATTGACTTATGAATCGACGACACAACACATTGTTATTCCTATTGGTTTTTATTCTGTTTTCTTTATCTGCATGCAAAGAAAAAAAGAAAAGTATATCGGATAAAAATGAAAACACAGAAACATCCAGTGTAGCTCAAAGATGGACAGAAGAGAAGGCTAATGCTTGGGCAAAAACTAAACCTTGGTTGCGAGGTTCGAATTTTAATCCCAGTACATCCATTAATCAATTAGAATTTTGGCAAGCAGCTACATTTGATTCTGAGACCATTGATAAAGAATTAAGCTGGGCTGCAAGTATTGGCTTCAATTGTATGCGCGTATATCTGCATCACGTAGCATGGGAAGTTGACAAATCTGGATTTAAAGACCGCATTAATACTTATCTTTCCATTGCAGACAAACATAATATCTCCACCATTTTCGTGATTTTTGATGATTGTTGGAATCCAACCTATACCGCTGGAACGCAACCTGAGCCTAAACCAGGCATTCACAATTCTGGCTGGATAAGAGATCCAGGAGATTTGCTTTACACTTCACCAAATCTTATAGTATTACTTGAAAATTATGTCAAAGACCTTTTAACAACATTTAAAAAAGATGAAAGAATAATATTGTGGGACCTATACAACGAACCTGGAAACTCCGGTTATGCTAATCAATCCTTACCCCTTTTGAAAGAAGTATTTGGGTGGGCCAGGGCAATCAATCCTAGTCAGCCTCTTACGGTTGGTGTTTGGAATAATGGACTGACCGAACTCAACCGTTTTCAACTTGCACATTCAGATATTATCACTTATCATAACTACAGCAATGAAATTGATCACCAACAGGCTATAGATTCCTTAAACAAACTGAATCGGCCAATGATTTGTACAGAATATATGGCTCGTAAGCACAATAGTTTGTTCAGCAATATCATGCCCATCTTAAAAGACCAGCACATAGGTGCGATTAATTGGGGGCTTGTTTCGGGAAAATCTAATACCATATACGCTTGGGACGAACCCATACCAAGTGGGGAAGAGCCTAAACTATGGTTTCATGATATTTTCCGAAAGGATGGTACCCCCTACAAACAGGAAGAGGTTGATCTGATTAGGGCTTTGACTATGGAAAAATAACCTCCAAAATCTAGGCGCGTGCCTGTTTTTCAGCAAGCATGAAAAATCACCCTCGACCAGCTTTACACCTTAAACTATGATGAAACTTTCGCTAACAATCCTTGGGCTATTTGCCATCATTGCTACTAGTGGAAAACTTACCGAAGCCTGTATTCCAATAGATTTGAGCTGCGAGTACCTCATAAATCCTATTGGCATTGATAGCCCTCTGCCACGTTTTCGTTGGAAAATAGAGGACGCTAGGCAAGGCGCGCTTCAGACAGCATATGAAATTGTTGTAGGTACAAATGCGGAAGAGGTTATGCAAGGAATAGGTAATCATTGGCAATCTGAAAAAGTAACTTCAAATCGTATGTTGGTCAGCTATGCTGGGAAGGCCCTCAGCCCATTTACAAAGTACTATTGGGCTGTAAAGGTTTGGGACAAAAACAATAAGTCCAGTTCTTTTTCAAAAGTGGCTAGTTTTGAAACTGGCATGATGGCTATGCAGCAATGGCAAGGATCATGGATTACCGACCACCGGGATATCCACTTAAAGGCTGCACCTTATTTCAGAAAGGAGTTTAAAGCCGTCAAAAAAATTAAAAGCGCTAGAGCGTACGTTGCAGCGGCTGGACTATTTGAACTTTATGTGAATGGAGAAAGAGTTGGAGATCATCAGCTTGATCCTACTTATACTCGTTATGATCGAAGAAATTTATACGTTACCCATGATATCACAGCTTTACTACAGGAAGAAAATGCTATTGGGATTTTACTGGGTAACGGCTGGTATAATCATCAGTCGACAGCGGTATGGTTTTTTGATAAAGCTCCATGGAGGGCACGACCTAAATTTTGTATTGATATCCGAATAATTTACGAAGATGGAAGCACTGAATTAATCTTAAGTGATCGTGACTGGAAGACTTCTACTGGTTCACTCCTATTCAACAGTATTTATACCGCTGAGCATTATGATGCTCGATTGGAGCAAGCAGGCTGGAATGAAGTGGGTTTTGATGACTCAAAATGGCAAAACGCCATCTTCACCTCAGCACCTTCTAACCATATTGTTGCTCAAGCTTTACATCCTATTAGACAAGTGGAGGAGATCCCAGCTGTGAGCATGCGAAAAATAAATGATCAACAATATATTTTTGATTTAGGAAAAAACATTGCTGGAATAACAAAAATCAACCTACAAGGAGAAGCAGGAACGGTAGTTCGAATTAGTCATGCCGAATTATTAGATAAAACAGGCGATATCGACTTATCTAATATTGTTGTACATTATCGCCCCACAGACGATAGTGATCCATTTCAAACTGATATTTATACCCTAAAAGGAGAAGGAATAGAAACTTTTGCCCCAAAGTTCAATTACAAAGGATTTCAATATGTGAAAGTCGAGAGCAGTCAACCCATCGCATTGAGTCAAGAGAGTCTAATCGGAATTTTTATGCACAGCGACGTACCAGCTGTAGGCTCCATCCACAGCTCAAGTACACTGCTCAATAAGCTATGGCTTGCAACAAATAATGCTTACCTATCTAACCTTTTTGGTTATCCAACTGATTGCCCTCAGCGAGAAAAAAATGGATGGACTGGCGATGCCCACATTGCTATTGAAACAGGACTTTATAACTTTGATGGAATCACCATTTATGAAAAGTGGCTAGCCGATCATCGTGATGAACAACAAAGTAATGGTGTATTGCCCTCTATTATTCCTTCCAGCGATTGGGGGTATGCCTGGGGAAATGGGCCTGATTGGACCAGTACTATTGCTATCATTCCCTGGAATATCTATACCTTTTATGGTGATCCCAAACTGCTATCCGACTGCTATGATAATATAAAACGTTATGTCGACCATATTACGCATAGAAGTCCTGAACACCTTACTGATTGGGGTTTGGGCGATTGGGTGCCTGTAAAATCAAAAACACCAAAAGAATTCACCTCTTCTATTTATTACTATGTCGATGTCAGTATTTTAGCCAAAGCTGCCAAATTATTTGGCAAAGAAGAGGACTATCAAAGCTATACGCAACTAGCGGAAAAGATAAAAAATGCCATCAACCAAAAATACTTTAATACCCAGACAAGCATTTACGGAAGTGGTTTCCAAACTGAATTAAGTACCGCTTTGTACTGGGGCATTGTACCGGAAGCTTATGTACAAAGGGTAGCAGAACAGCTAGCCCAAAAGGTAGTAGAGGACCATTCACATATTGATGTAGGGCTACTAGGAAGCAAAGCTATTCTGAATGCTTTAAGCGAGCATGGATATGCTGACCTAGCCTACACTCTAGCCTCACAAGAAGATTTCCCCTCTTGGGGTGCTTGGATAAAAGATGGAGCCACTACTTTATTTGAGGATTGGAAGGTGGATGAAGAACGCCGCGGTGCGATGTCCCGCAATCATATTATGTTTGGCGAAATTAGTGCCTGGTATTACAAAGCCCTAGGAGGCATTAAACCAGATCCTCAAAACCCTGGATTCAAAAATATATTGCTGGAACCTCATTTCGTTAAAGGACTCGACCATTTCAATGCAAAGTTCAATTCTCCTCAAGGAAAAATTATTAGTGCTTGGGAAAGAAAAGACGATCTTATCCACTACCGTGTAAGTATACCCCCCAACAGCACCGCCACATTGCGTTTAAAAGCCAAAAATATTTCGACCAAAGAGTCGGTACAAACACAAGAAGGTGCTGTTTCAACTTTCCAATTACGTTCAGGATATTATACCTTTGTCATTGAGAAATAAAATATACGATAAGCGGACAGGATAAGTCCTTGGAGCATGTTTAAGTTTTCTACTGCCTGAAAACCAGAGATTTGAGAACTATGGCATCCGACTGGATCAGTTATTTAGCTCGCTAAGCACCTTCACAAAGCCTTAGCCAAAATCCTACCTTGGCTGGTAGGCAAGCTCAAATCGTTGATTCTCCCTTTGAATAAAATTTAAGACACACTCTTAATTTTATTTTAGATAGTAAACACATTACCTTAATCATTAAATGATAAAATATTTTGAAAATCGCACGCTATCACACCTTATTTTCCATCTGCTTTTTATTGTTGATGGGTCAAGCTTTTGGACAAAACCTTAGTGATATTACCTTTGGTACGGATGCCACTTTTGATGTTGTTACATGGAATATTGAATGGTTTCCCAAAAATGGATCTGCCACGATTGATTCTGTCAGCAAAATCATTGAATCCCTCGACGCAGACTTAATTGGTCTGCAAGAAATAGATGATACCACTGTATGTAGACAAATGATTGATAATCTGCCTGGCTATGAACTCTTCATGGATAATGTCTGGTTTGGTGGACTAGCATATGTATACAAAACCAGTTCAATTGACGTTCAGGCTATATACAAAATTTACGATACATCGCCATTCTGGAATATCTTCCCAAGATCACCTTTGGTGATTGAGCTTACATTTATGGGGGAAAGCTTTGTGGTCATCAACAATCATTATAAATGTTGTGGTGATGGCGTACTAGAAATGGGCAATTTATCAGATGAAGAGTTCAGGCGCTACCGAGCTAACCTTCTTCTCAAACAGTATATAGATGCTAATTTCCTTAATGATCGAGTTATCCTATTGGGAGACCTCAATGATCTTATTACGGATTCTAGCCCTAATAATGTATTCCAAATGTTTTTAGATGATCCAACCAACTATTTATTTGCTGATCAGGATATAGCATCTGGTTCGGTAGCAGACTGGTCTTTTCCCAATTGGCCATCGCATCTTGATCATATCCTCATTACCAATGAATTATTTGCTGAATTTTCAGATGAAGACTCGGGTATTCAAACGATTAAAGTAGATAATTTCATGTCGGGTGGGTTTTCAAGCTATGACTTTTACGTTTCTGACCACCGACCAGTTGGTATGAATATTAAAGTGATGCCGCCTGTATCCAATTCAACTGAAATCGCCGAGCCGAGTATCCATGTTTACCCCAATCCTACAGATGGACAAGTATTTGTAGATTTAAAACAACTCACAGGCGAGATAACATTAAAAATTAGCGATTTAAGGGGTAAAACAATACATACCATTCGCTGCCAAGGGAACCAATTGGTTGAATTCAACTTCGAGGGGCCTGCAGGAATGTACCTATTGAGTGCTGAATCGGAGCACCTTAAATCTGTTGTTAAATGGATTAAAAATTAAGGCGATTTCCAAGGAATATGATAATCCAATCAACTAAAGTATCTGGCTATTACGGATAGCCAAATTATAAGGTTTAGCGTCTGTTTGGGATTTATGGTCTCCTCTGATTCAAGATTAAATTCCCTTACAGACGCTATTATTTTACTATTGAACAGTTTTTTGGCCTCTCAAACGACGCATACCAAAATTAACGAGGATCATCACAATCAAACCAATTACATACGAAGCTGCAAACATCAACCATTCATAATCATCTTTTTGCAAAGCACTTCGTTTGCTCGCCAGCCCCCATAGATTGACCAATCCACGTTTTACAAAAAATTTGGAGACTAAATTAGAAGCCATTAAACCAGCCAAATATCCTACAGATAAATTGAGGGCTTCGTGGCCCAAAAAGAGCATGAGTTTCTTCATTTTGTTTTTGCTTACAAAATAATTGAAATTCCAATCCTACTCATCATCAGGAATATTTTTGCCTAGTACAATATCTCTATGGCCATTCAAAAATCCATTTTTCATTTCCAAATGGATAATGCCTGAACCACCTCTATTTGTTAAGACCTTTCCACTTACTTTTATCTCGCTATTATCGTTTGGTGTATGAGCGGTAGCGGCTTTATATTTCTACTCTGCCATATTACAATATACTTAACTGAAATTAAAAACAGTTCGAGTTGCCACTTAAACCACTATTGCCTATATATGTTGTAAGCAGTTATTTACTCCGTTCTAAACTCGGGACTTTTAATTTGTTCAAAACACTCTGGATTTGGTTTCATTGTCGGATTGTTAAAAAAGTCATTTGCAGCCTGCATTGCACACGGATTGCTCCAGTTAGTAGTAGGACCATGTTTCCAAGCTTTGAAAATCAGATGGTAGGAGTTTGTCAGATTATGAGTCATAGAATTAGCCCATTTGACTGGTGTCAATTCATCATATTCTCCACTTATTAAAAGAACGGGTACATCACTTGTAACCGCCATATTCTCAATTTCAGATACCTTTTTGACGCCCCATACATCACAAACTTCTTTGTCAAAAACCGCTGGTGATAATCCTTTAACTTCTGGGTACTTATTTGTCTCAGTAGTGATTTTTTCTTGAGAATTAAATGGAATCTCTTCTGCACACCAAACCGATAGGCGCATGCCCATTCCAATTCCATCTCCAGGTTCTCGGAATAAATATTGTAGTTGTTCTTTTACCGAAGACAAATCATTATTGAGTATTCTATTTATTTCAAAAGGAATATTCGGTATATCCTCAGTATTCGCAATACTAATGACCGATATCAAATCTTCACCTTTCAAATAAAAGGTTTCGATTTTTCCATTTTTAGGATTTTCTACTTGCACTTCGAGAGGATTGTTTGTTTTCTCTTCCAAATATGCGAGAAAGCGACTTTTAATATTAGGGAAGGCATTATTACAATTAGTATCGCTTTCACAATCGATAAATAGTTTGTCTAAAGACTCTAAAAGATTACTCACACTTTCTTCATCATAATTAACTTCTAATGGAAGTGGTGAATCCATTACGACGCTTCTAATTTTATCCGGATAATCTCGTATTAAAACCTGTCCAATTTTAGTGCTATAGGACATGGTTAATAAATTATATTCCTCAATTTCCAATACACTCATTAAGTCATTTATATCCGCTGCAATTTCGTTTGTTGTATAACTGTTTAAGTCAATCCCATTGTTTCGTAATCTTTCACCACATTCTTTGGCTGCATTTTGAAACAGACTATCAGCTTTAGTCGGGTCAGAATTTGGAAGATTAGCTTGATAAATCGCCTTTGACCATTCAGGGCAGTCTAAACTTGGTTGCGCATATTGTGTCCCTCTTTGCTCGAATAAAATAAAATCACGATCATCGAGATACTTATAGTATTGCATGTACTTTGATGCACGCATAGAAGTATAGCCGGGACCACCCACAGTATATAAAATCGGATCAGGTTTTGGATTTTTACTACGACTTTTAAAAATGTAGACGGGTAATTTTATTGTGTTTCCATTCGGCTTATCCCTATTCTCAAGCACTTCTAAATATCCAAAAGTATATTGCTGTTCACGCTTTATTTTGTGTGTGGTCTTTTTTGATTTTTTGAATTTTGGAGAAAAGGTCTTTGTGTTCTGTCCAAAACTGCTTGAGAAAACAAAAAGACTAATTATCACAAGCAGATTTCCTATTGATAAATATTTCATCATTTATTCGTTTATTTTAGTTGCTTTCATCTTTTAAGTATTACGAGCATGTTTAAATTTTCTACTGCCTGAAAACCAAAGCTTTGAGAACTATGGCGTCCGATTGGATCAGTCACTTAGCTCGCTAAACGCCTTCACGAAGCCTTAGCCAAAAGCCTACCTTGGCTGGTAGGCAAGCTCAAATCGTTGATTCTCTCTTTGAATAAAATTTAGAACTTGTTTGGGATTTATTAATTGGTTTTATTTCGCCACTAATTAGCTTATACTGCGTTCAAAGAACACTCATTTAGCTACGGCTAAAATCGCAACCTTTGGCCTTATCTAATCTAATTACTGACAAAACCATCTCAAAGAATAAATTCCCCAACAAGTTCTTAAACACACTCAAAATGTGATACAAAAAAAGTATACTGAAAGCAATTATACATTCACAAATGTTAAGAAATAGCCTGTTTCTTGATTCTACTTAAACTTTGTTCGGAAACCCCCAGATAAGAGGCAATGTACTTTTGCGAAACTCTTTGAAAAAGAGTTGAGTTTCTTTTCATTAAAGCATTATATTTATCCTTCAAGTCCAAGAGTTGTAAATCTGCCAATTTTTCTACTGTTGTTAAAAAGGCTTTTTCTGCAATAATTCTACCCAACCTCTCGGTTTGATGCGATTTGTTGTAAAGGTGGAGCAGCGCTTTTTTGTTGAATTCGTAGTAATTGGTTTTTTCAATACTTTCCATGAATAGTTGGCTGGGCTTTTCGGTCAAAAAACTGGAAAAATCAGTTGCAAACCAGTTTTCAAAGTAGAAATGATGCGTGTAGTCTTTACCATCGATGAGTTTATAAGCTCGAAGAAGTCCGCTTTTCAGAAATAAAATCTTGTTCGTTGTTTTATAGGGTTCGAATATTAATTGATTCTTTCTTACTTCTTTTTCAGTTGCAATGCTCATTAAGAGATCATAACTCTCATCGGAAAATTCTAAGAGCGACTGAATTATTTCTTTCATTTTTCTTTGAAGCTATTTGAATTTATAAAAACTGACATATAAGAAGAGCATTCGAGGAAAGTTGTAATTTTAATTATGACAAAAA